>JASEIE010000007.1 GCA_030024065.1 Thermodesulfobacteriota bacterium | reverse complement strand
AGATTTGAAGAGGCCTGTCTCTCAATCACCACATCGACATTCTCCATTTTATCCTTTAAAGACTTTGGAAGCTTTTTCAGAGATGAAACCACAACCTCTTCAAATTCTCTTCGAGTCAGCTTCATGGTTGATTAATTTAGGAAATGCATCATCTTCAAAAAAAGAGAGAGGACGTAAATTCCTCTCTTTTGTAAGGAGATTAACAAATGAACTAAAAAAATACAAGATAAAAATGTAACCCCTCAGTTAAAGACAGAGAAAAGGGTCGGGAGGTTCTTCTGGAAAAACCTTGAAGCGAAACCTTTATCCGTTGAACTGCGTAGGTTCGCTCCCTAAAAGCACCGTGCAAAGGGCAGGATGGCCGGTCCGCATAACCTCTATGATCGCTTTACAAGGTTTTGGAGGGAGAACCTTCCGACCCTATCGTGTCAAATACCACCCTGTAACTAAGGGGTTACAATCCGCGAGACCAAGGGATCGACGAACAGGGCATGCCTTTCGGCACTCCGTCAGTAGGTTATCAGGAGTTTCCCATGATCGATGATCTGTTTTCCATCCACCCACAAACTGGGGAAGACCATCACACCATCGATATGCGTAGCGCTTGGAGACTGCCCACCGAGGGTAACATTATCGCCCAAGGCAAAATGGACTGTACCGAGTCTTTTTTTATCTTCTGAAACATTATGGGATATCCTCGCAGCTGGATTGGTCCCCACGGCAAATTCCCCAAGGTTGAATGAGTTCTTATCCCCCCGTTTTTTCAAAATATTGAGCAATGTTTCGGCCTCCACACCCCCCTCCATCTTCGTGACAAATCCCTTTTCGACGATCATGGTCACCGGCTCTTTAACGCGGCCTATTTGATGAATGGATGAATCAATAACCAGCTTACCCCCGGCTGTTCCCTCAACCGGTGCCATTGGCGATTCTCCGTCAGGAAAGTTGGCAATTGCTCCCGGTATAAATATGCCGGCCATTTCAATGGCTTTTCTTCCTTCAATACTAAAAGTCAAGTCTGTTCCAAAATCACTGGTAAGATGAACCTCTGAACCTTCAGTCAGGATTCTGGCAACAGCAGCTGTGATTCTGCCAACTTCTCTGTAATCGGCCGTTGCCGCCCCTCGGGTCAGAGTATCAATCGTTATATCAGGCATGCCAATATACTTTTTACCCAGCTTGAGAGCCTTACGGACACATTCGGTATGGGCCATGCCTGTTGAAGTGGCAAAAAACATCGCTTGAGAACCCAGAACCGACTCACTCATCACAGCCGTCGGTTCCAGACCGTGAACCGGCCTTGCTATCATTGTCACGATGGTAGGTTCGAGGCCCATCTCAAATGCGGCGGCGGCAAAAGCCTCTGCAATTTCAGGCTCTCTTCCAGTATCCGTCAATATCGCAACCTCCGAGACACCCTCCTTGTTAAGCTCTATGGGAATCTTTGCATATTTTATCAGTTCAATCATCTTCATATTATTTCATACCTCCTGTTGTAAAGGATCATATTCAATTCTCTGGTTTTAACGAAGCTCTCCACCCCTGCCTATAAGGCGGGACTTTCGGAATGCTTGTCCGTCAAAAAGATTTTGCCTTAGCCCATAACATTTTTGCAAATGGGCTAAAAAGTGAAAAGATCGAAACAATTAATAGGATCAGGGAAATCGGTCTGGTTAAAAAAATCGAAAAATCTTGATATGACATCTGCAACGACTGCTGAAGGGCGGTTTCCATCAAAGGGGTTAAAACCAGCGCAAGGACAACGGGTGCTGGGGAAAAGTCAAATTTTTTCATAAAATAACCAATGAAGCCAAATACGAGCATGAACCAGACCTCAGTAAGGTTGTTGTTCACCGTAAAGACACCCACCACAGAAAAAGCAAGGATAAGAGGGATGAGGAGTGTCTTGGGAATTTTTAACATTCTCGCCCAGATTCCAACGAGAGGTAAGTTCAGGATCAACAGCATGACATTGCCGATATACATGCTTGCAATCACCGCCCAGACAAAATCCGGGTGTTTTTCAAAAAGCAAAGGACCTGGCCTCAATCCATGGATCAGTAAGGCTCCCATCAAGACCGCGGTTGTTCCGGAGCCCGGTATTCCGAGTGTCAGAAGAGGGATTAGGGCGCCTCCAGCGGCTGCATTGTTAGCGCTTTCGGGTGCAGCAACCCCCTCGATTACCCCTGTTCCAAATTTCTCAGGATGTTTTGACAGTTTCTTTTCGGTAGCATAAGAAAGCATCGAAGCAATGGTTGCCCCTGCCCCTGGCATCACCCCGACGAAAAATCCGATGACTGTCCCACGGAGCATGGGAAGCGCAGAATCCTTCCAATCTCTCAAATTGGGAAGGAGATTGGAGAACTTTTCGATATAAGAGGTTCTTTTTAAAGATATCTCGGCCATTTCAAACACTTCTGCCACAGCGAATAATCCTACCGAAACACTGACAAAGCTGATTCCATCGAATAAGGTAGGGTTCCCATAACAGAATCTTTCTATCCCACTCGTCGGCTCCATTCCCACTGTCCCAAGTAGGATTCCAAAAACACAGGCGATCAAACCTTTGACCAGAGATTCTCCCACCAGCGCCACCACCAAAGTCATCCCTAATATCATCAAAGAAAAATATTCGGGAGGTCCAAACCGAAGACCAAAATTGGCAAGAGGAGGAGCCATTATCATCAGGCCGATCACACTCAATGTTCCGGCAATAAAGGAACCAATGGCAGATATTCCGAGGGCTGCACCGGCCCTGCCTTTCCGGGCCATTTGGTACCCGTCAAGACAGGTCATGACAGAGGCAGATTCACCCGGAAGGTTTACAAGAATAGAGGTTGTTGACCCTCCATACATTGCACCGTAATAAATCCCTGCCAGCATGATGATGGATGAAGTGGGATTCATCCCGAAAGTGAAAGGAATGAGCATGGCTGTACCTGCTACAGGCCCAATGCCTGGCAAAACCCCTATGAGTGTGCCGAGAGTGACACCCAAAAAACAGAATAGGATATTGAGCGGCGAAACAGCGATGGATAACCCTATCAAAAAGTTTTCCAGCATACACGTACACGTGTCCAGAATTTCTTTTTTTGTACTCTAAATGCCTATCAATCCCGTGGGCAGGGGTGATTTTAACCACCATTTAAAAACCGCAAACAACAGAAAAGTAAACATGGCAGCCCAAAAGGTTATTCGGATGATATGACTTCTATTGAGAATGAAGATCGTTATAAAAAAGAATAAAAAGGTGGATACGAAATAACCCAATATTTCTAAAAGAATTAAATAAAATATTAATACGATGGCCAAAAATACCGTTTTCAGAATACCTTCTTTGTTAAAAACCGGTTTGTCCTCACATTTCTCTCTTCCTCTGAGGACATTGATTAAAAGGATCAGAGCAAGAAACATTAAGAGGGCGCTCATCCAGAAAGGTAAGAAACTCACCCCGACCCCTAACTTCATCGTTGTCTCAAACAGAGATGCCTGTATCATCCCGAACATTGCCAGGACCATGAGAACAATACTAACTACGATGATCCCACGCTTCATATGAATGCCTTTCCTTTTTTCATATGAAATGGCAAAGGGGAGGGATCAACCTCCCCTTGATCCAAACTGACTATTTGATGACCCCCATTTCCTTCATGATCTTTTCATATTTTGTATTCTCGCTTTCCCAGACCTTATAGGTTTCCTTACTGTTCGTATAATCCCATGTCAACATGTTCTCCTTGATATATTTTTCTTTCCAGGTTTTTGAGTTGGCCAATTTCTTGAAGAGGTCTTCATAATATTTTAATGCCTCTTCTGACATGTCTTTGGGAGCCGCAATGCTCCTGAATTGCTGAAAATCCACATTAATCCCCTGCTCTTTTAAAGTAGGAATATCGGGTGCCTGCTCGAGCCTTTTTTGACTGGTAATCCCTAATATCCGCACCTTTTTGGCCTCTGCCTGGGCCAGTGCTTCAGCAGGATTGGAGGTGGTCAGATCAATATGGCCTCCAAGTAATGCCGCTATTACTTCACCGCCGCTTTTGAAGGGGATGTAATTAATTTTAGCCCCCAGCTCCCTTGCAATAAGATAAAGGATGATCGCATCGGTACCCGGCGCATAAGTTCCCCCGGCCATTAACTCTCCCGGTTTCTTTTTTGCCGCTTCCGCAAGGTCTTTCATATTCTTATAGGGTGAATCTACCCTGACAACAACAAAAAAATCATCATATGCGAGATTGGTTAGCGGGATGAAGTCTTTGTAATTGAATTTGGATTGCCCAACAAGGGGGGTGGTAAGAAAACTGGTTGTTGCGGTCAGCCAGTAGTGGGGATCCCCTTTCTTTCCAGCAACATAAGCAAAGGCAATCGCTCCATTACCACCGGGTCTATTGACTACCGCAATGGTATGGGTAGTAATTTTTTCTTTCTCGATTATGCTCTGAATCATTCGAGCCATAATATCGCTGCCTCCACCCGCCGCAGCATGGCATACGAATTCAATAGGCCTGGTTAAAAATTTCTGGGCAAGAGATTGGGATGTGAGGAATAACAAAAAGGTGAGCGTAAAAAATATTGCCAACAATATCCTTTTTCTTTTCATAGGATTCCCTCCTTCTGTTGGTTTGAATGATTAATGATGATGGAACCACGACTATCTTTTGTTAAAAAGACCTCCCTTTCGCTTCTTTCTATCCCTCCTTTCCCTCATGAAAGCATTTTTGCTCTTTCCCGAATCCAATGATCATGGACTCTTTGAAGATGAGGCAGCCAGTATCTTAGCCGCTCTGACCTGGTTGAAAATACCACAGGGACAGTAAGTTGCCAGCTTCAGCCCTGCCTCTTCGGGGCTGAGCCTCCCCTTCTTGACCTCCTCCATCATCTCTTTTACCAGGCCAGCAGAAACCATATGGTGGCCGCACATGGTTGTGACTGCGAGGACTTCCTCTCCCGGAAGGCGTTCCTTCTTTCCCCAAACCCCAAGAGAAAAATTGATCGTGTGAGGGGTCACTCCAGCCTCCTTACAGGCCTCGAGCGTCTCTGTCAGAAGACCACTGATAATGACCGAAATACCCAAATCCCTCTCTTTGATCATCTTAAGAAACTGGACAACCTGTTCTTTTTTAGTAAATACTCCTCTTAATCGAGATTTATCGCTAATATTATTTTTAATTTCCTCGACGGATAAACAGACCTTTGGTCCACTCTTTACATCCCCCCAATTCTCTGAACCGACTGCCTCCGCTACGGCAATAAACTCGTGGGCCTTGGCCTTGATATCCTTGTCGTTGATCCCTTTGGCCTGATACATTAACCAGACATAATCTCCTCTCAGTGATTCTATACTCCCGGAACGGTGTAAAGAATGGGTCATCTTCTTCTCTCCTTCATTAAAGAAAGTCGCAAAGCGCATAGAGCATAGCGCAAAGCGTAAAAATATATTAATCCGTCACTAATGGTCTGCCGAGACCAACATTGACCTTTCCTCGAATGGGGTCGGGAAGCCCAAACTGTTTGATGGTATCCAAGACAGGGGAATATCCTTTTTCGTCCACCCGAACGGCCAAACCCAAAGAAAATACCGTATCAATCTCTTTCTCCACCTTCATCAGCGCACTCATGACAGAAGGAAGAATCTCCAGAGGACATTTCCCCTCAATAATGATGGAAAGGAAACGGACGTTGGGAAGGTCATTGCGAAGTTTCCCTGTTTTCAGGTCGGTCATCAATTGGGCTAAGGGGGTCACCTCTGGCCCCTCTAACGTTAATCCCGCTTCCGCAACAGCCATGGCCACCTTTTCCACATCTCTAAGGTAACAGCCTATTCCAGGACGTCCCATATCAATACACACTCCTACTTCTCCCTTTTTAAACCTTCCAGTCACATCGTTGGTCTTGGCCTCCTCGGTTCCACGGCCTGGCAGACCGGTTTGGGCTGTCGTTTCGGTAGGATCACTGATAATATGTTGGAATTGATGAATAAAAGAATCGACAGGGGGTGTTTCGATGGCCCCGGAAGGACAAACGTCGTTTCTTATACACACATAACATTCGGTGCAAAGGTTTTGGTCAATGATTGCCTTCTCTTCATGGATGGAAATAGCCTCTACTGTACAATAAGGAATGCAATTCTCACATCCTGTACATAATTCCCTATTGATTCTTGCCATTTTTAATTCCTTTCTCCAAGATTTTTAATAGCCTTTCTCCTGCTGGGCTTATACAATTTTCAAAGAATTCTTCTACCAAAGAAACATCTTTCTATTGGCAAGCTTCAATAATCTTCTGACATTCGGATTAGGTTTACATTTTTATCTCAAAAAAAATCTTTGTCAAGTAAGATGAGAAGAAACTGGAACTCCGCTAATAATAATACTTGACATTTTATAAAGAAAGGTATAAAAATTTTTCTGTGCATCACTCAAATTTTATCATTAATTCGATGGCGGTTTGGTTCGTTGAATTATATAGACTTTAGTGCGTAACTGCCCCAGTCTATTGGAGGATCACCATGCTGAATATTGTGGACTTTATGCCAATCGCTAAACGAATCGTCGAAGATGCCTTGGGTGTAAAGCCGAATGAGCAGGCCACGATTGTTACAGACTTGGAGCGTCCGGCGACAATCACTGCAGCGTTGGCAAGTTGCCTGAGGTACGCGGGAGCTGAGGTAACAGTGGTGACAATGTCCCCCCGAAATCATGGTGGGGTCGATCCCCCGCCCACAGTGGCTGGTGCGATGTGGGCAAGTCACGTAGTTATAATGCAAACAAGCTTTGCCACGATTCATACACGGACTGCCCGAGAAACACTTGGCCGTGGAGGGCGGATATGTGAGTTTTGGGGTGTAACCGAAGACATGATGGTCCGTGGTGGTCTTACTGAAGATCCTGCTTGGTTGGAGAAGACGTCGCTTCGTATGGCCGAGCTAATGGATCAGGCGAGGGAGGCTAGGCTTACGACCCCCGATGGGACAGACCTTTACGTAGAGGTTTCGGGACGCAAAGCAATAGCCTTGGCGAGCACGGCCCGGACCCCAGGAAGCTTCTGTTCCCTTCCAGCAGGGGAGTCAGCTATTGCCCCAGTAGAGGGGACTGCCACTGGAAAGATAGTTGGACCCTATTTAGTCGAGCACCGGGAAATTGAACGACCTCGTGAGCCATTTGAGCTCATCATTCGAGAAGGCAACGTCGTAAAGGTCATAGGTGGGATTGAGGCGCAGAGGCTGGAACGCCTATTGGCAGAAAACAGTCCATCGGCTCAAAACATTGCGGAATTCGCCATTGGGACCAACCGCCGCTGTCGGGTGGATACAGGACTACGGGAGGCAAAGAAAGCTTGGGGCACTGCCCATATTGCAATAGGCGACAACCAGTCGATCGGCGGTGTTGTCGAGAGTCCGTTACACATTGACTTCATATTATTGCAGCCTACAGTTTGGTTGGATGATCGAGAAGTGGTTCGTGATGGCAAGCTAATAGAACTTTAGTTTACGCTTGCGCAATCCTTACCCCTATTGTTTTTTGCTCGATTTCATATTTACGACTGCATCAAAACTTTTTAATCCATTTCCCTTTTTTAGTGGGGGTTAAGTCTTGATGAAAGAGGTTTATTAAAATTCAAGGGTATGGGGGAAAGAACTACAACAGAAGCCAAGCTTTGTTGCATAATCTGTGTGTAAATAATTGCTAAATACAAGACGAAGGGAAGGAGGTGTAGCGATGGAGGAAATGTTCAAAGTATCTAACTATTTTTAGAAAAGGAGGAATATAAAATGAGAAGAATTAGCATTTTATTATTATCATTGTTTGTTTCTGTTGCATTTCTGAGTAGTTTAGCCCTAGCGGCATATCCCACCAAACCCATTGTGTTGGTAGCCCATACCACCCCTGGGGGAGGAACGGATGTTCTTCTCCGTATTTTGGCAAAGCATTTGGAACCATATGCTGGGACTTCATTTGTTATTGAAAACAGGCCAGGAGGTGGTGGAGCAGTTGCCCTCAACTATGTCTCCACTGCTCGACCAGACGGGTATCTCCTCCTGGGAGTAACTCCAACCTACCTTCAAACCCATCTTTTGGGGAAGACTGCCCGGTCCTACAAGGATACCACAGCAGTGACCCGCATCTTTATCGACCCGATGATTCTTTACGTAAGGAGCGAGAGTCCTTATAAGAGCGCGAAGGAAATCATTGAGGATGCCAAGAAAAATCCTGGCAAACAACGCTGGGGTGGGGCTACTGTCGGTTCGGTTGAGCACATGATTGGATACCATGCCCAAAAGGCAGCCAAAATCGATATTGTCCCTGTCACCTTTGAGGGAGGCGGTGATCTACTGATCGCTGTCCTCGGTGGACATGTCGATTTAGGGCTGGGAGAGCCGGGTGAAGTGATGGGGCAGGTTGAAGCTAAAAAGGTGAGGATTCTTGCCAATTTCACCCCTGGCCGGCTTGACCAGTTCCCAGATGTTCCATCGATGAAAGAACTGGGCTACGATATTGTCGTCGAAAAATTTCGGGGAATCGTCGGACCCAAGGGACTACCCCCCGAGGTACTAAAATACTGGGAAGAGAAGATACAGCTCGTTCTGAAAGACCCGAAATATAAGAAGTATTATGAATCGGTCAATCTTGTTCCGAGTTTTATGGGGCACAAAGCATATACAGAGTATATTGAGAAAAAGAATGCTGAACTTACAGAATATCTAAAGGAAATTGGACTCCTTAAAAAGGCACCAGAGGAGAAAAAATAGCTTTTCACTATGTCATGATCTTTAAGCGGGGAAAGGAGATATTTCTTTTCCCCGCTATCGTATAATAATGGTGCAAAGGAGAAACAAGTGAAGAAGAGCAATATCATTATTGGAATCATCCTGTTAGCCCTTTCTGCCTTTTATTACTATTCCACAAGAGAATTGCCTCCTCCTACCAAGACCGAAAATCTCGGTTCAGCCTTTTTTCCCATTCTGTTGGCTATCGTCCTGGCATTTCTCAGCCTTATGTTAATCATCAATACCTTTCTCTTCCGCAGCGCTTCCGATCATGAGGAGGAGAAGGCAGCCATTGACGGAGGAGAACGCCTCGAAGAAGACTCCTTTTCCGCCGAAAGGATCTCTTACAAGTTTCTCATCGGCACGATGGGAATGTCCACCCTCTATATCATCCTGCTCCCCATTATAGGATATCTGATCGTCACTCCTTTTTTTCTATTTGGTTTGATCAGGTTTTTGGGAATGGAGAGGTGGTTGAATAATATAGCTGTCTCCATTGGGTTGACCGCGGTTCTTTATCTCTTATTTGCCAGAATGCTCGGTGTTCCTTTGCCAGGAGGCATCTTTTTTAGCTAAACATAGAGGTGAAAAATCCAGATTGAAAATTTCATACTTGGCGCGTCAGTAGCCTTTAGTCCATTAAGCCTGTTGTTCATCCTTTTTGGAGTCCTATGGGGAATTGTGGGAGGGGCGCTTCCCGGCATCACCGGCTCCATTGCCATGGCATTGCTTCTTCCTCTCACGTTTACCATGAAACCTTCCGTCGCCCTGATGATGCTGGCCGGTGTCTATATCGGAGCCATGTACGGAAGCTCCATTACCGCCATTTTGATCAGGACCCCAGGAGCCCCGGCTTCGGCCGCAACCATCATCGATGGCTATGAACTTCATAAGCAGGGAAAGAGCGGAGTGGCATTAGGGATATCCCTGATTACCGGGACGGTAGGTGGTCTATTCAGTGTATTCATATTAGTAGCCCTCGCTGTCCCCTTGGCCAATGTTGCCCTTGCCTTCGGCCCTTCTGAATATTTCGGGATAACTATTTTCGGTCTGGCCATCATCTCGAGCCTTGCCGGAAGGAGTATGGTCAAGGGGTTGATCTCAGGGATCCTGGGATTGATTCTGGCCACCGTAGGAATGGACCCCTTTTCAGGGGTTACCCGTTTCACTTACGGCTCCGAAGAACTTCTGGGCGGCATTGACCTGATCGCAGCGATGATCGGCCTCTTTGCCGTATCCGAGGTCTTTGTTCAGGCATCGGAGATCGGATCCTGGGAGAAGATCAAAGATAAATTTTCTTCAAGGCTTCCCTCCTGGGCAGAATTAAAATCGACCACCCGGTCCACAACCCTGGGAACGATCATCGGCACAATCGTCGGGATCATGCCAGGGGCCGGAGGCGCAGTGGCAGGTTTTATCTCCTACAATGAGGCCAAACGCTGGTCCAAACATCCGGAGAAGTTCGGGAAAGGCTCCCTTGAGGGGGTGGCTGCTCCGGAAGCGGCGAATAATGCGGTGACCGGCGGGGCCATGGTCCCCCTGCTTGCCTTTGGTATCCCCGGTTCCAATGCCGCTGCCATCATGCTCGGCGCCCTGATGCTCCAGGGACTTCGCCCCGGCCCCATGCTCTTTCAGAATAACCCGGACATCGTCTACAGTCTGTTTGTCGGAATGATGATTGGCAATGTCTTCATGCTGCTGACAGGCTATTTGCTGATCAAGCCCTGCATCTACGTTGTAAATATCTCCAAACCCGTACTGATGGCCTCGATCCTGGTCCTTGTCACGATCGGGACTTATGCCATCAACAATAATATCAATGATGTTTGGATAGCCCTCATCACCGGCGTCGTTGGATACTTCATGCGGAAATATGACTTCTCACCCTCGGCCATGGTCCTGGCTCTGATTCTTGGATTCTTGGTCGAAACCTCCCTGAGGCGTTCACTCGTCCTCTCCTATGGAAGTATTTCCTGTTTCTATACCCGGCCCATTGCCCTCGTCATGATCATTCTGGCTATCCTTACTCTGATCTTTCCGATTATCCGGGCGATACGGGAGGCCAGAAAAGGCATTTGATTTCACACCACCTTGGCAGAATGAGTTTTTTATTGGAGAGACCGATGCGGCGAAAAAACATTTCCATGGAGGACGGAGCATGATTACTATTCAGATGGCGGCAACAGCCCGAATGATTATGGAGAACGTCGTTGCCCTTAAAAAGGGGGAAAGTGTCTGTATCCTCACCGATACAGAACGGCCAAAAACCATCACGGAAATTCTGGCCATCATGGCTACTGCGCTGGGTGGAGAGGTGGTCATCCTTACGATGACACCGCGGGAGATGGGCGGCGTGGAACCACCTCCCATTGTCAGCGCGGCAATGGCCGCTGCCGACATCTACATCAACCAGACCTCCAACTCCCTGACCCATACCAATGCTCATCGGAAAGCAATCAAAGCAGGAGCAAGGGCCTGTAACATCAGGGAATTCGATGAGGAGATGATGATCAAAGGTGGCGTGACGGCCAATTATTTGGAAGTTAAGAAACTGACCGAAAGGCTTTCAACCCTGCTCACCGAAGGAAACCGGATCAAGATTACCACTCCAGAGGGGACCGACCTTTCTCTCAGTATCGCTAACCGCAAGGGGTATGTTTTAGCCGGCTTTGCTACCCAACCCGGAGAGTTCTCGGGGCTCCCTGATGGAGAGGCCGCAATCGCTCCGGTAGAGGGAAGCACTGAAGGAGTGATCGTCAACCCTTTTCTCATCGAAAAAATCGGCGGCATCAAGGACCCTCTGGAGATCAGGATAAAGGCCGGCCAGGTGGCAGAGATCCAGGGAGGGACGGAGGCGCAGCAATTGAAGCAGATCCTGGAAAAAAGGGAGCCGGCAGCAAGCAATTTCGCTGCTGAATTTGCATTTGGCACCAATCCTAATTGTCTTCTCGTCCCGAAATCGAGAGAGGTGAAAAAGAAGCTCGGCACATGCCATGTGGCTGTTGGCGACAATCTCAGCCTGGGCGGAAATGTGGACGCTTCGCTTCATCTCGATATGATTATGTTAGGGCCCACGGTATGGGTCGACGAGCGGCCCATCCTTGTGGATGGTGAACTTAAAGTATAAAAACTCGAAAGAGGAGAATGATGGAAAAAGTAGACAGTTTAACCCAAGAAGTTGCTGCATTTATTGTCAGGACCAACTACCAGGATTTACCGGCTGAAGCAATCAGGATTGCTAAACGCTGCCTGATCGATGGGACAGGTGTCATCCTAAGTGGCTCTACTGATCAAGCAAGTGTGATTCTGCGGCAATATTTAGAGAGCATAGGTGGAAAGGTCGAGTCGGCAGTTTTGGGTTCAAAGTTGAGGGTCCCAGCCCCGGCGGCTGCCCTGGCTAACGGAACCAGTGGACATGCTCAAGACTTTGATGATACTCAACTCTCTACCTCTTCTGACCGCCTCACTGGGCTGCTCACCCATCCCACCACGCCGGTCCTGGCTGCAACCTTTGCCCTCGGAGAAGTAAAGGGAATAAGCGGGATAGAATTCCTGACCGCTTTTTCGTTGGGCTTTGAAGTGGAATGTAAGATGGCTGAGGCCATTTACCCTGTCCATTACAAGAAAGGTTATCATACCACTGGAACGATCGGAGCCTTCGGCGCCGCTGTTGCCTCTGGAAAGATCCTTCGACTTTCTGAAAAACAGATGCGTTATGCCCTTGGAATTGTGGCCAGCATGAGTGCGGGAATCCGCGCCAACTTTGGAACTATGACCAAACCCCTCCATGCAGGCAGGGCAGCGGAAAATGGTGTCGTGGCAGGCCATCTTGCCAAGCTCGGTTTCACCTCCGATCCCCAGGTGCTCGAAAATCCCTGGGGATTCTTCAAGATCCTTGGGGAAGGTTTTGATCTGGACAAGATATCCGGAAAACTTGGAAACCCCTATACGATTGTTGACCCCGGCATATCCATCAAGCCTTATCCCAGCGGAGTCCTGTCACATCCTTCGATGAACGCTATGCTCGATTTAGTCAAAGAACACCATTTACATCCCGAGGATGTCGCTGAGATTCACCTCTATGCCGGCTCCAATATCCTCAACCCCCTGCGTTATGCGCTTCCCCAGACTGCGCTGGAGGGTAAATTCAGTCTTCCTTTCTGTTTGACCAGTATTCTCTTGCGGCAACGGGCTGGCCTGAGAGAGTTCAGCGACGAGTTTGTCAAAAGTCCTGAAGTCCAGGAAATGATGAAACGGGTGAAGACGATTCTTGACCCGGAGATTGAGGCAAAGGGTTATGCCAAAATCCTGAGCCGGGTGGAAGTGAGGCTCAAGCATGGCAAGACCCTGAAAAGGGAGTCTGGCCCTTACAAAGGAGGGCCGGAAAATCCATTGAGTCAGGCCGAACTTTATGAAAAGTTTACCACCTGTGCTGAACTTGCCCTGCTGCCCCATCAGATCTCTCAAGCTCTGGAGTTGCTCAATGGCATTGAGAAGCTTCAGGATATAAGAATCCTCATCCCCGCATTATTGCCGGACTGACAGGCCGAAAGGGTAAAAAATGGATCTCGGTTAAAAAGATAAAATCGCCATGGTGAGTGGCGGAAGCAGCGGTATCGGTGAAGCAGTGGCTAAGGGACTGGCAGAGGAAGGAACAAATGTGATCATCTTCTCCCGGAATGAACCGCAACTTGAGATGGCTGCAAAAAGGCCGTCTCATGAAACTTGCGCAAGAAAAGGGTTTGACAGAGGAGGCTCTCCTAAAAGAAGAGGTTCAAGCCATCCCCCTTGGCCGCTTCGGAACGCCGGATGAAGTGGCTGGCGCTATTTTATTTTTACTTTCGGACCAGGCAAGCTTTATCACAAGGACATCTATTGATGTGGATGGAGGGGAAACCCGTTCTATCTGAAGGGATCTCTTTCAAAAAGAAGGAATTTCATTCCATTAAATCATCGCCTTTTGATCGATCTCATCCAATAATCTCAGCCGGCTGATTACCACCGATCCACAGTGTATAATGGTGCCATTTCCTGAAGCAGCTCTTCGGATCGATGGGGGTTATAGATCCCGCAGGCACAGGGCGATGCCAGGATCAGGCTCCCCTCCCAAACACTGACCTTCCCTCTTTTCAATTTCCGGAGGACATCGCAGACAAGGTTCGGGGACACGACTCCGTGTCCGCACATGGTCGTAAATTGGCGGATATCTGCAGGCGGCAGACGGTCCGTATTCCCATGGATCCCGAGTGAAAGGTTGACCATATGAGGATTTAGCCCTATCTCATCCGATATCTCCCGAACCCGGTCGATCAGGCCGCTCACCACAATGGAAATGCCTTCATCTGCTTGTTTGAAGTGCTGGAGGACTTCTTTTATCTTTTCTCTGCTATTGAATGCAGAAAAGACACGGGCGCCATCTTTGATGCTGTTTAAAATCTCATCCGGGCTGACACCGCTATAGAGATTCCGGCGCAACGTGGTCACGATCACATTGGACGGTCCTCCCAGATAGAGCAATTCCATCAGCCGGCGCACCTTGGGACCGCTTCCCGGGTAGTTAAATCCCCGCGCCGGGTAGATGAAAACGGCATAGTCTCTCTCAAGCGAATCTAAAGTTCCTTCACGATGCAGGCTATGAGTCATATCAAGATCCTATTCGCAGGCCCTTCCCAGGCCCATGTTAATTTTGGCGTTGGGTTGCCAGGAAAAACCCTCCGCTTCGATGACATCCAGAACTTCCTGAGGTATCTTCAGCCCGGGTTCGACAATGGTAAACACATCCAGAGAAAAGACGCTCTCAATTTCCCGGGCTACCTTTTTGATTGTCCGAAGGACATAGGGCAGTCGCTCCCGTTTCACCTGCATTTCAATGATCGCACTGAGGACCCGTTCATCCAATAGTTCGGGTTTCAAATCGCCCGTGTTGGAATCTTGTATCATGGAATGAACCGGGTTGTTGGGTTCGATTTCGAAGATGCCGCTTCGGGCAAGGGCCCGGGTGATCTGCTGAATGTCCTGCAACCTCGTCCCGATGGTGGGTCGACCCACCTCAATGCCAATTCCCACCTCATCAGGACTTACCCTGCGAGTCACATCGTTCGTTTTCGACTCTTCGGTCCCCCTGCCCTGAATCCCTGTCACCGCATGGGTGGAAGTCGGATCACTGAAATACTTCCGCAGGGCACGCGGATATTCATAGACATGGGGCGATTCTGAAATGGCATCGACAGGACAGATCTCTGAACGGAGGCATGTCCCGCATTCATAACAGACATCCTGATTCACCATACTTTTTAAATCCTCGTAAACAATTGCCCCTACCGGGCAGTAGGGTTGACATTGCCCGCACCCCACACAAATCTCCTTATCAATGATCATACGCTTATCCTTTGCGATGATAGAATAAAAGCCTGTCGCTTTTGCCTCAACGAGTTTGAAAACCGAGAAAGCGCTCTTCCGTGAGGATGTAACAGATCCTCCTCTCCGCGATTTATTTTCCTGTTGGAAATCATCATGGCATGGAGAGGGCCTGCCCCTGAGATGTCACCCAACAAGGCTCCACCCACAATACAATCGTCAATGATAAAAAGTTCACGAAGCACTCCTTTTAGAGGCTTGCAATAGGAGAGCGCTTTGGCATTGGATACGGGTGGCCCGAGAATCACAAAAGATAGACCATCAAGATCCATACAATTCACCCACGTCAGAATGTTCAGGGGGGCAGGGCCGGATTGATAAAGATTCCGGGCTGCCAATTTTCCCTGGGATACGGCATGAGGCCATGTGCCAGGATTGATTTTTACTCCCCCCTTCACCCGGATCGTGGCTGCATCTCCGGCAACAAAAATCTTCTGATCTCGGGTTTGCAAAGTCTCAGACACGACAATCTCTCCTTGATCCAGAAGACCGGAGCCCTCTAAAAAACTCAAATCAGGAGCTGCGCCTGTAGCCACCAGAAGGGTATCGCAGGGTAGCCACTGCGTCCCCACCTGCACGGCATGGATCGACCCATTCTTCACTCCAACATTCTCTATGGTATGGCCGAAGTATATGTTGATTCCCATCTGACAAAGGTGGGAGTCAACCAATTGAGCTGCCCTGGGGCTCAACGCGCGAAGTAAGGTATGATCTCTTCTCACCACCAATGACACTTTCATGCCTGCCTGCTTCAGATGGACCGCAGTCTTCACCCCCACCAGCGAACTCCCGAGAATGACAATGTCGCTGTGGCCTGAAATCCATTGCCGAATCTTTCTGGCGGTCGTGAGGTCTCGGATGGGAAATATTCCCCTGCAAGATTGTTCCACGAGCAAGGGAGGCATATCCGCGCATCCTCCGTGGGCGAGGATCAAACGCTCATACTCGATCCTCTCCCCGCCTTTTAGAGACAGGTTCTGGTTATCCCGGTCCAGGGATTCAACCTTCCTTCCTTTTCGTAAGGTCAAAAGCGGATCGTTCTCCGGATGCCAGAAAAAAAGCTTCTCCTCCTGTAGCTTTCCCACCATGAATTGAGGCAGAAGGCTACGGTAGTATCCAATTTCCTCTTCGGCATCAACGAGGACTACGGGTTTATCCGGCCAGCAAGTCCTGCAGGTGAGGGCCGCCGAAATACCAGCTACTCCTCCGCCCACAATCGCGCAAACCATTAACTTCCACTCCGGTTAAAATTGATGTATCCATCTAAATGGATGAAATCGTCTCATCAAAGGGTTATTTCAAGAACCATTCCAGGATCTCCTGTGGACTGGCGGGATGGTCGAAATGGGTCATCCCACCACCAGCAGCCATCATCTTCTCGGCTAACAGGTTGCGGATCTTCTCGCTACCCCAGAGGGGAAGCGGGTCTGCCACACATACCTTCATTCCCAGACTGGCCAGACCCAAAGCAACCGCAAGATCCCTGCAGGACTTCAGTCCTGTAAAACAGACTCCCTTGAGGTCTTCCAGCCTCCTGGCAATAGTCAGGGCCCTGAGTGCCAGCAGAGGTCCTTGTTTTTCATCAAGAATGGCAATGGCGTTATCCCTTTCTTTCGAAGCAAGCCCGTCTTTCATCATCCATAGGGCAGCATCCCCCCAACCCGCGACCTGGTAGTCTTCGCCAAGAAGGGCCTTTGCAAGTTCTACTGGAAGCCAACCCATTGGCTGCTGGGGTGTGTCTGATCCTCCGACAACGGCCAGTTTTCTGAACTTCTTTGTTTTCAGATGATCTTTTAAATCTTGAACAGCCATAGCCACCCTGCTCTCTTGCACGAGGGAAGGATCTGAGATGAATTCTGCCTGAGGTCCGGTGCTAAAGCGCTGGCGAGCCAGGCCCAGGATTTCCCTCCCTTTGGGACCATCCTGTGCCATGACAAATGGTATCTTCAGGGTCCCGCAGAACTCAAGAAGGGAGGGAGGGGTCTGAACCCCGGCCAAAAGGAGGTGGATACTTCCACAGCTCAGCAGAAGTTCAGCCTCGCCTGATGTACAACCAAAAGGCAGAAAACCTCTTTCCAGTGGAATCCAGCTTCCAAGGGAAAGTATTTGGACCGGAGGGGATGTTTCACGGGAAGCCTCCTTAAAAAGGGAAGAGACAAGCTTGGGAGAGGGGTTGCCAGAAACCCCTATAAAAATTTTTCTCCCCGAGAGAAGCCCATACCCGACCTTGCAGCCAAGTTTCCCTGAAACCTTCCCTGTTCTTTTTCCTCTCCCCGACAGCTTTAGGCTGAGAATTCCAAGGCGAAGCGCCTGCTCCACTAAATGCTCAGGAGATACCCAGGGCCTGTGTAAAAGAAAGGCGCTATGGTGGATCTCCTTTAGGGAAAGCGGCCGATTGCCCAAATTTTTCAGGCTGCGGCCAAACATTTCATCCAGAGAGGAAGGTCCCTGTTTCTCCGCCAGAATGTACCTGTTTGGAAAGTCGTTCATTAATTCCAGAACGCCGTGAAGGGTAAGACGGAGGAGGAATGCAGCCACCATCCCATCCTTGTTCAAACCGCACAATCCACGGTCAGATCCACGACCAAAGGGGTCTATTCTGCAGGGTCCCTGCATACATCCGTATGGACAGCTCAGTCCAAGGCGCAGGAATCCGTCCTGAGGCTGCAACTTTTCATAACGCTCCCAGAGCAGCTCGGTCCCCTGTTGAGCTGCGGACCGCAGAAGATATTGACTGATTGGATCGACTGTTTTTAGATGAATGGCTTCCATAAGTAAGGTTACTCCCTTGTTTGAGAAAATGATTGAATGGATTGAACCCTTTCTATCTTCCCAGGTCCAGCAAACAGAATCCTTCTCTGCTTTCAGCAGTAACGGTTTTTACGACCTCCTCTCGCCTCTCCCGAAGGAGCTCCTCGATCTTTTCGAGTTCCACCAGTTCGAGGGCACGTGTTGGACAGACATCCACGCAAACCGGGTTTTCCATGTAAGCGCACCGGTCGCATTTGAGGGCAATCTTTTTTTCCGGCCAGGGGAAGATGACCCCGTAAGGGCAGAATGCTGTGCAGGTCCAGCATCCGATACAGCGTTCGTCATGGATGACCACACAGTTCGTCTTTTCATCACGGACCAAAGCGCCGGTGAGACAGGCATCCAGGCAGGGCGCCTGAAGACAATGGCGGCACTGAATGGGAAGGGGCGCCTCATGATGACCTTCCACTCGAATCCGCGATTTTGGCGTAATGGATTCCTGAACTGCTTTTAACAGTGTCTTCCCGCAGCTTCCCCTTTCTGTCGCACAGTATAACTCGCAGGTTTTGCATCCTGTGCAGCGTTCAAGGTGAACCCCGATCACTTTCATAAAAAACTCCTCATATGAACCTGTTGCACGATGGCCAAAAACACCCTTCGACCTGTCTGCCAGGCACAGGCAGGCAGGCTCAGCCTGTCCGCCGAACAAGGTCTTTGGCAGGCGGGGGTGAACGGAGTTTGTATTGAAATCATCGACTTTTTCCGTTCTGCTGAGCTTGTCGAAGTATGAACCCTTCGGCAAGCTCAGGACAGGCTTGTCGAAGCACAGAAAGTGGGTTTGTGCAACGGGCTCATATATATCTTCAATTGATCCGGCCTTTTGTTCCTACGTCTCATCCCTCGCCCTTCCCTTTTCGTCTCCGTGCCGATTGCCAGGCGGTTCGGATGATTGGAGTGAAGAGTGAGAGTATGGCAAATATCGTCAAGGTGGCAGAGATGGGACGCGAAAAAAAGATGGATAAGTCTCCGTGGGATAAGGTCAACGATTGCCGCAAAGATCTCTCTACCAATGGACCCAGGACCAATGCCAGCACAGCCGGAGCTGCTGGAAAGTCCAGTTTTCGCATCAAATAGCCAATGACCCCAAAGGCGAACATGACCCACATGTCAAAAATATTATTATCCGTAGCGTAGACGCCCACAGCCGAGATCGTTACAATAAGAGGCATCAAGATTTTATAAGGGACACGCAACATGCTCGCCCAGAGCCCCACAAGAGGAAGATTGAGGATGAGCAGTAACACATTGCCAATATACATGCTTGCAATCACTCCCCAGACAAAATCAGGGTTGCTTTGAAAGAGCAAGGGACCTGGCCGCAGTCCATGTATGAGAAGGGCGCCTAATAAGACTGCTGTGGTCCCGGAACCAGGAATACCCAGGGTCAAAAGGGGAACCATGGCTCCGCCGGCAGCGGCATTATTGGCCCCTTCCGGTGCAGCCACTCCCTCGATGACACCTGTTCCAAATTTTTCCGGATGTTTGCTCAGTTTCTTTTCCGTAGCATAGGAAAGGAAGGACGCAATCGTGGCGCCAGCCCCTGGGAGCACCCCGACAAAGAAACCAAGGAGGGAACTTCGACCGATAGGAGCAAGAGAATCCTTCCAATCCTGAAGATTGGGGAAAAGGCTCCTCAAATTTAGCTTTGTCTCAACGAAGACCTGCTTCATGGGCTCTTCAAGATTCACCAGAACCTCAGCTACGGCGAAAAGCCCCACGGCAACGCCAATGAACCCAATCCCATCCAGCAGGTAGACATTGCCGAAGGTAAATCGCGCTCCACCGCTGACCGCATCTATTCCAATGCAGGCCAGGATCAAACCAAAAACACCGCTCATAACCCCTTTGAGCATTGATTCGCCGGCGAGACTGGTAACCAGTGCCAACCCCATTAAGGTAAGGGCAAAGTATTCAGGAGGCCCAAAAGAAAGGGCGAATTCAGCGAGCGGCGGAGCAATAAAGGTGAGCAGGATGACGGCAAAGGTTCCGGCAATGAAGGAGGAGAAGGCAGCCATGCCCAATGCAGGGCCGGCGCGTCCCTTCCGGGCCATCTGGTAGCCGTCGAGGGTGGTCATGACTGACGAAGATTCACCCGGCACATTAATGAGAATGGAGGTGGTCGATCCCCCGTACATAGCTCCATAATAGACGCCAGCCATGGTGATGATCGCTGTGGTGGCATTCATACCAAAGGTGATCGGGATAAGGATCGCCACTCCAGTTACTGGACCGATTCCTGGCAGGACGCCGATAAGGGTCCCAAGCGTTACACCGAGGAAACAGAAAAAGACATTCTGAACCGACAAGGCTATTTGAAATCCCATAAGAATATTTTGAAAGATATCCAAGAGATTACCTCCTCGCGATGTCGTTTCCAGTCTTATTGGAAGATGACCCTAAGCCGTAACTTAAAACTTGGGTCCCTGCGCAAAATTAAAGAGCGCTTCATCCCAGATTAGAAGGCTAAAAACCGAATATATTCTTCGGCAGGGTAATTCTCAATAGTATCTGAAATATTAGAAAAAGCGCGCCTGCATTCAGGACAGCCACCAAAATGGTAGTTGACCACTTCTCCCGCTCCACGATTCCCAGCAAGAAGGCTGTCAAGAGCGCTGTTCCCAAAAGAAATCCGATCACTTCCAGAAGAATGATGTATGCTGCCAGACCTGCGATGGCAATGAACAGGGTTATGAGAGCCTTCCGCCCTGGAAAGACGCCTGCTTCATTGGGGGTTGCCCGCTGTCGCCAGGCTTTAACATAGAGCAGAATGGAAAGAATGGCCATGAGCACTCCGAGCCAAAAGGGTAAAAACCCAACGCCCGGCCCGAATGTTGCGCTTGCCGGCATGCGCCAGGACTCCACTATGAGAACAAGCGAAAAGATCAACATGATGATGCCGGTGATTTGGTCAGCCTTTCTCATCGCAGGGATTCACCTTTCTTCCGGGGTTCTGATCGGGTCGGTTGAATCCTCTCTATGGGGGACGGGCAAATGGATTGCATCCAACGCCCGTCCCCATGTTGCCTATTTTTTTACAAGGCCCATATCCTTAACGAGTACTTTATACCTTTCATTCTCTTGTTCGAGCCACTTGCCGAATGTGGGACCATCCATCCAGGCCTCGGAGAGCATATTGTCGCTCAGGTATTTTTTAAAGGTTTCTGTTTTTGTATACCTAAACAGGGCCTCTTCTACTACCTTTCGGGCATCCGCGGGGATACCCCCTGGAGCTACAAGGCCGCGGTTCTGCACATAGGTGGCATCTATCCCCTGTTCTTTCAGGGTGGGAACATCAGGAGCTCCTGCGATCCGTTTCTCTGCAAAAACACCGAGCGTACGGACCCTCTTGGCCTTGGCCAGTTCGAGCGCCTCTCCGGGGTTTGCTACAGCAAGGTCGATGTGGCCGCCCATGAGTGCAGCATTCACCTCACCGCCGCTGTTGAAAACAATATAATTCAGTTTAACCCCAGCGGCCTTTTCAATATAATAGGAACAGATCGAGTCTGAGGATCCCAATTGAGTGCCGCCCACAGATACCTTCTGGGGGTTTGCCCTGGCATGATCAACGATATCCTTCATGGATTTAAACTTCGAATCGTTTTTGACGATCACCATATATTCGTCAAAGGCAAAGTTAGCAATGGGAGTGAAGTCCTTCAGGCCAACCCCTATCTTCCAGATCAGAGGCGTCGTAAGAAAGCTGGTCACGGCCGTGCAGAGAAAGTAAGGGTCATTCTTTTTCCCGGCCACATAAGAGAAGGCAATGGCGCCACTGCCACCGGGTTTATTTTCAACAACAACTGGATGAGGAAGAATTTTTTCTTTTTCAAAACCTGCCGAAAGGGTTCGGGCAAAAATATCGCTTCCCCCGCCTGCCGCAGCGTGCACGATCATGACGATGGGTTTCTCCGGAAATTTGGGGGCTCCATAGGAAACCCCGATCCCAAGAGGAAACAATAGCATCAGAACAACCAAAACACTCCATCTGCTTAATAATGTTCTCATTGGCAACCTCCTTTTCTCATAATTAAGAATCTTAATTGCTCACTACTCGCCACCCTTTGAAAATTGCCCGCGTCTCAAGCCCTTCTGAGCATCACCTCCTTTAAAAACATTTTGCTTCGGCGTTCAATGTGAATTTAACACGTTTTTACTCTCACCGTCAATAAAGATCGAATCGATGGACTCAGCCTCATCTCTTATGAAAAAGAGGCCATCACACTTAAATTATTGAAGTATTTGAACAGAAAAATCGGATAAAAAAAGGGCTGGGACTGCGATCCACCATGAACGCGAGGTGAACCACTACCAAACAAGCAGCCTCCTAAAGGGGACCTTCCTCTATCCTCTCGTTCCTGTCAGGGCAGGACACCAAGATCCCTCAGAATAGGCTCCAGCCTCTTTTTGCTGATTAGCCTATCTTCATTCTTTTTCAACTCGATATTGAGTGTTCCCTTAAAACCAATTCCCATGAGCTGTTCGAAGACCTTTTTGAAATCAATTTTACCCTCTCCCACCGCCAAGTGGCGATCAAGAACTAAATCATTGTCACTGATATGGGTGCTGATAATCCTATCCGGAAAAGCCTTGATAAAAGATTCTGGCCCCCCGGGGAGAAGGCTGGCATGGGCAACATCGAGGGTCAGTCCAAAATATTCCGAAGGCAGTGCCTGGAAAACCCTCGACAACTCCTCAATCGTCACCCCCAGGTAAGCAATTTCACAGTCTTCGTGAACCTTATTCATGTTTTCAATCCCTATGGGGATATTGTACTTTTCGGCGAGCTGAACAACAGGGGTGAAGGTTTTAATGAGAGATTGGAACACCTCTTCCATAAACAAACTGAAATGATAACCGAAATGGAGCACAAGATATTCCGCTTCGAGCCGATGGGCAAGATCCACATATTGTAAAAGGTGTTTTTCAACCCCTTTTCGAACAATGGGTTCAAGCTCTGCGGAATTCACAAAAGAGGCGGAGTGAAGGCCATATTGGAGATGATACCTGTCTCTTAATTTTTTGATGTGATTGATCCTTTTTGCATTGAAGGTGGGCAGGAAATTTTGGGGATTGTTACAGCTCAATTCAATCCATGGGAAACCATTCTCATGGGCAAAAGGAAAATACTCCTCAATGGGTTGTGGGCCTGCATTAAAGCATAGTTTCATATTTTTCCCTCCATTTCATAAGAAAAAATTCGGAGTTCGGAGAATGAGGTTTTTAGACTCCGAACTCTTAATCCCGAACTCCAAACTGTTTATTTTTGAAGCTCCGGGACGATCTTTTCAAAATAGTCCAGAACCTCCGGATTCATCAAGGCATCCCTGTTCATAACCGGTCTTCCGTGAATGATATTGGTGACAGCGCTCTCCACCTTCTTCATATT
Source organism: Thermodesulfobacteriota bacterium (assembly GCA_030024065.1). The sequence goes on along the minus strand of JASEIE010000007.1, from coordinate 9,642 downwards.
CATCGTATAGGGAGCGTCTGGCATCTCGATGATGATCGCCGGGACATGACGTGGAGAGGCCTTTTCCCGCAGGGTTTTTGCGATCTTGTCCTTCAACTCCTTATTCAAACTCACCCCTTGGGCAAGTTTTACAAAGAGGATAATCCGCTGCTCGCCTTCCCAATTTTGCCCAATGGCAAGACTGTCCGCAATTTCTCCCAGCTTCTCCACCACGTTATAAATTTCAGCTGTGCCAATCCGGACTCCGGAGGGTTTCAGAACAGCATCGGAACGGCCAAAGAAAGTGATGCCCCCGGTGTCCTTGTCTATCACGATATAGTCGCCGTGGCGCCATATATTAGGATAATGTTCAAAGTAGGCGCTTCTATATTTTTCCCCATTGGGATCGTTCCAGAAATAGAGAGGCATGGGAGGGGCTGGAGCTTCACATACCAACTCTCCCTCCTTATCCCATACGGGTTTCCCATTATCATCATAAGCCTTCACCTTCATGCCCAGACCTGCGCCTTGTAGCTCTCCGGCATAGACGGGTTGAATGGGGCTCCCAATAGCAAAACAGCCGTTGATATCCGTTCCACCGGAGATGGAATTGAAATGGAGATCCTGCTTGATCTCGCGGTAGACCCACTCAAACCCTTCTGCTGAAAGAACAGAACCCGTTTGCGAAATCTCTCTGAGGGAGGAAAGATCGTAATCCTTCCCTGGCCTGGCTCCCTGGCTTCGGAGATAGTTGATATAGCTTGCGCTGAGGCCAAAAATGGTTATCTTTTCGTCCTGTGCCATCCTCCACAACGCTCCAGTATCAGGATACATTGGGTTGCCATCGTATAAAACAACCGTTGCGCCGACGCCCAATGAGCTGAGCAACCAGTTCCACATCATCCAACTGCAGGTCGTGATGTAAAAGATTTTGTCCTCGCGCTTAACATCTGTATGGAGGATGAGCTCTTTCAACTGGTTGAGCAGAATTCCACCCGCGCTCTGGACCATGCATTTAGGCTTGCCAGTCGTTCCAGAGGAGAACATGATGAATACGGGATGGTCAGCGGGTAACTGTTCAAACTCAAGGGCAGGCTCCTTTCCCTTAGCCAAAAAATCTTCGAAGCGGACAGCGTTAGGAATATTCTTGATATCAGATTGATCTCCCACATAGGAGGCAATGACGACTTTCTTCAGGGAAGGTATGGCTTTAGCCACTTCTGCTGCATTCCCCAAGGAATTGAAAGGCTTCGCTTTGTAAAAATAGCCGTCGACCGAGAACAACACCTTGGGTTCTATTTGACCGAGTCGATCGAGCGCAGCCTGTGACCCGATGTCCGTGGCGCAAGATGACCAAACAGCCCCCACACTGGTCGCAGCCAACATGGCGATGGCCGTCTCCATTAAATTTGGCATATAGCCTGCCACCCGGTCTCCCGGTCGAATTCCTAATTCGCGCAGGGAGGCTGATAGACGCGCTACGGTTGCATAAAGCTCTCCATAGGTCATCCTGGCAGATTTCTGTGTTTCTCCCCTAAAAATAAAAGCTAATTGATCATCTCGATAGCGCAGGAGATTCTCTGCAAAATTGAGCTTCGCTCCGACAAACCACCTCGCCCCTGGAAACTTTTGCAGGTCATCGACCATTTCATCGTACTTTTTCGAGGCTTTAATTTCAGTAAAATCCCACACGGCAGCCCAGAAGTCAGGGATGGAGTCAACAGACCATTGATAGAGTTCATCATAGATCTTGAATGATTTCCCATATTTTTTGTTGACGAATTCGATGAAGCGACTCATGTTGGCGTTTTTGATCCGATCTTCAGACGGTTTCCATAGAGGTTTCTTCATAAAATTAGCCCCCCTAAAAGGTTTAAGGACAATGTTTGAATACCATTTCTCATCATTTTGGTCAAGATGTACCTGCAACCCAAAGTATAGGGCGCAAAGGATCCGGGTGTCAAAGTTCTGGTTTGATGATCAGGCATGGAGCTTAGCACATCGTGTAAAAATCATTTTTCACTTTATGGCATAAGTCTTTTATTTTATAATTCGATATGTTATTAATTTTCCAGTAATTATCTTAAAGGAGACAGGGTGGGCTTATTAAAAGGCCTAAAAATGCTTGACCTCTCAAGACTTCTGCCAGGTGCTTACTGTTCCCTCCTTCTGGCAGATCTCGGGATGGAGGTGCTCAAGATCGAAGACCCGTCACAGGGAGATTATATGAGGAAGATGGTCCCTTCCCAAAAGAGGGACAGCGCCTATTTCCTTGCCCTGAACCGGAATAAGAAAAGCATGATCCTCAACCTGAAGATAGAAGAAGGAAAGGAGATTTTTTATAAATTAACTGAAACTTATGACATTATTTTAGAGGGTTTCAGACCAGGGGTGATGGATCGCCTCGGAATTGGCTATCAGGATCTGAAAAAGAGGATTCCCCGGGTGATCCTCTGCTCTCTTTCGGGATATGGACAGGATGGCCCTTACAGAGATCGATCCGGTCATGATATTAACTACATCGGTCTGGGAGGGATCCTTGAATTAACCGGATCGAAGGAGGAGGGTCCTGTTATCCCAGGCGTCCAAATTGCCGATATGGGCGGAGGGGGGGAGATGGCTGCCATTGCCATCCTCGCTGCTACAATCCATCGACAAAAAACAGGTGAAGGACAACACCTCGATATTGCCATGCATGATGGTGTTTTGTCCTGGCTCTCCATACATGCAGGAAGATACCTGATGGATAAGGAGCTTCCAAAACGGGGAGAGATGCGCCTCTCAGGAAGATATGCCTGTTATCAGGTCTACCCAACAGAGGATGGGAGATTCATGTCCCTTGGAGCGCTGGAGCCGAAATTCTGGAAGAACTTCTGTGAGGCCATCGGGAAAAAGGATCTTATTTCCAAACAATTCGTGGAAGTAGAAGAAAGGGTTCGGATCATTGAAGAAATCAAAACCCTTTTCAAGACCAAAACCCAGAGGGAATGGACTGAATTTTTTAAAGAGGTCGATGCATGCTGTGAACCCATCTTAACCCTTGAAGAAGTTTTCGAGCATCCTCATGTCCTCCATCGACAGATGGTAATTGATTTTGAACACCCTATCGAGGGAAGGGTGAAACAGGTTGGGAATCCCATTAAGTTATCTCAATTCCCTTTTGAGGTCCGCAATCCCCCTCCATTGTGGGGAGAACATACAGTGGAAATTTTGAAACAGATCGGTTATTCGGATAAAGAGATTCAACATTTTAAAGAGGTGAAAGCAATCTGACAAGATGATTGGAATGATGGAATAGTAGAAGAATGGAAAATTGGAATAGTGGAACACTGGAATATTGGGCTGAGAAGGGAATGATCTTCCCATTATTCCATCACTCCAATATTCCATCATTCCAGCAAAGATTATTCCACTATTCCAGTGGGTAGTTCGTGATGATTGGCAAAATCGAAATTGACAAAGAACGATGCAAGGGATGCGGCCTCTGCACCATCTCCTGCACGAAGGAATTGATTCATATTGGAACCGAAATCAACCGGCAGGGATATTTCTTTGTCCTCTGGGAGGATGATGAGAAATGCACGGGGTGTGCTCTCTGTGGTGAGATCTGTCCGGATGTAGCGATTCGTGTGTGGAGGCAGCGTGAGCAGTAAGGATCCAGAAAAAATACTGGTCAGGGGAAACGAGGCCGTTGCCATGGGAGCCATTGATGCAGGATGCCTGCTCTTTTTTGGGTATCCCATCACCCCGCAGAACGAAATTCCGGAATATCTTTCCAAACACCTCCCTGCCATAGGCGGGGAGTTCATTCAGGCTGAGAGTGAAATCGCCTCCATCAACCTCCTTTTAGGAGCATCCGCCACTGGAACCAGAGCCATGACCTCTTCCTCCAGCCCGGGGATATCCCTCATGCAGGAAGGGATCTCCTATATGGCAGGAAGCGAACTTCCGGTTGTCGTCGTTAACATCTCGAGGAGCGGACCGGGGTTGGGGGGAATCTCTCCTTCCCAGGGCGACTATTTCCAGGCCACCCGCGGCGGAGGCCATGGCGATTACCGAGTGATCGTCCTGGCCCCTTCTACGGTTCAGGAGATGTATGATCTGACCTGTCTGGCCTTTGACCTTTCCGATAAATACAGGAACCCGGCGATGATTTTAGGGGATGCCCTCCTGGGACAGATGAAGGAGCCTCTTCTTCGAGGAGGATATCATCAAATGGAACTTCCCCAAAAGGATTGGGCCTTAACCGGAGCCGAAGGGAGAAAACCCTTAAAGATCAAATCGCTCTATCTCCAGGAGGGAGAACTGACAGAACATAACTGGAAACTTCATCAGAAGTATGAGAGGATGAAAAAAGAAGATGTGCGTTTTGAAAGCTTTAGCGCCGAGGATGCCCAACTGGTCATTGTCGCCTTCGGGAGTATGTCAAGGGTCTCGAGGACGGCAGTTGAACTGGCAAGGGAGAAAGGGATGAAGGTAGGTCTCTTCAGGCCCATCAGTCTCTTCCCCTTCCCCGAAGGAAAGCTCCTTGAACTCTCTCAAAAGGTCAAATTATTTTTGACCGTTGAATTGAATACAGGGCAGATGGTAGAGGATGTAAGACTTTCAGTGGATCGGGACGCCAATGTCTATTTTTACGGGAAGCCTCCGGGCGCCCTGCCCTCCCCGGAAGAGATACTGGAGGAAATCAAAAAATACTATCACTAATTTCAGATTGTAGATTGTAGATTTCGGATTGAAAAAATCTAAAATCTGAAATCTCAAATCTGAAATGAGGTTGAGATGGAACTTGTCTTTAAGCGTCCGGAGTGTTTGATTGATGTCCCTTTTCATTTCTGTCCGGGATGTCACCATGGAATCACTCATCGCCTGGTCGCAGAGGCCATCGATCACTTTAAGATCCGGGAGAAGACGATTGGGGTTGCCTCGGTGGGGTGTTCCGTCTTTATGTACGACTATTTCAATATTGATGTCCTCGAAGCGCCCCACGGAAGGGCTTCTGCTGTGGCCTCGGGAGTGAAACGCGCCAGAAAAGATCGAATCGTCTTCACCATTCAGGGAGACGGGGACCTTGGAGCAATTGGCATCGCAGAGGGGATCCATACGGCCAATCGGGGAGAAAACATCACCCTCATCTTTGCCAACAACGGGATCTACGGAATGACCGGAGGCCAGATGGCCCCGACCACCCTCCTCGGACAGAAGACCACCACGAGCCCTTACGGGAGGGATTTTACCTGTGATGGTTATCCGATTCGAATGGCAGAGATGATGGCCACCTTAGAAGGAAGCGCCTTTGTGGCAAGAGTAGCGGTAAACACTCCGGCCAATTTAATGAAGGCAAAAAAAGCAGTCCGAAAGGCGTTTCAAATGCAGATCGAGGAGATCGGTTTCGCTTTCGTTGAAATCCTGATGGCCTGCCCCACCAACTGGGGGATGACCGCTTTGGAAGCCAATCGCCGGGTTGGGGAAGAAATGATCCCCTATTTTCCACTGGGTATCCTGAAAGAACGAAAAATGGCAGACTACCTGTAATGAGTCATTAATCATTGGTCAATGGTCAATGGTCAATGGATACCAGGATGATTTATGTCGAGTGACCATTTTTATTATGATGTGATTATTTCCGGGTTTGGCGGACAGGGGGTATTGCTCATCGGAAACCTGCTGGCTTATGCCGCCATGAGGGAAGGAATGCATGTCACCTTTCTTCCTACCTATGGCGTCGAGATGAGAGGAGGGACAGCCAATTGCACGGTGGTGATCTCCTCTAAAGAGATCGGTTCACCCATTGTGAAAAAACCCCATGCGGCCATTGTCATGAATTTACCCTCTCTGATAAAATATGAACCTGCTGTCCTTCCCCGCGGTCTCCTCCTGATCAATTCCTCTCTCATCGATCTCAAAGAGGCTTGCCGGAGAGACATCCAACTCATTCCCATTCCGGTCAATGACATTGCCATCGAAAATGGAAATCCGAAGCTCGCCAATATGATTGCCCTGGGAGCTTTTGTAGAAAAGACCCATCTGGTCCAGATGACCTCTCTATTTGAATCTCTTGAAAAAATATTGGATGAGCGCTATCATCACCTCATCCCATCCAATATCAAGGCAATCCAGATTGGAGCCGAATTCGTTAAAACATTAACATAGCAGGAAAGGGTTAGGGCCTTGCACCAAGTGGGATGCAGGGCATAGCCCTGAACCTTGCATGGTTCAGGGGGATCCATGGAAGAAAAAAGAGAATTTCAAGAAATCCGGGTCGGAGAGAAGATTAAGACCATCAGAGAGGGTAAGGGGCTCTCATTAAAAGAGGTGGCGGACTTGACAGGATTTTCAACAGCCCTGCTCTCTCAAATGGAAAACCATCTCGTCTCCCCATCCCTCGGGACGATGATCAAACTGGCGAATGCCTTGGGGGTGAGGGTGGGAGATTTACTGGGCGAGACTCAGGGGGAGCCTTTCGCCATTGTGAGGAAGGATGAACGAAAAAGCGTCTCCCGGTTTGCCTCAAAGGACGGGGTAAAATATGGCTATTCTTACGAATCGTTGGGGTTTGAAAAGAAGGATCGCCATATGGAACCTTTTATCGTCACTCTGGAGCCGGCCACCGTGAAGACGTCCAAGACCTCTGTCCATGAAGGCGAGGAATTCATCTTTGTCTTAGAAGGTGAAATGGAGGTAATCCTTGGAGATCACACGGATGTCCTCTCCCCTGGCGACTCCATCTACTATGACTCGACCATTCCTCATCGGGTCCAATGCCACCAGGATAAAGTCACCAGAATCCTGGCGGTGCTCTATGCCCCGGGCACATAAATGATCATTGCAAAATGAACAATGTAAACCCCGTTAGAAAGGACGGGGCTTTGATCCCGCCATGAATGGCGGGGCTTTCTAACGGGGTAAAATTAGCAATGAAAATTACAATCTCCTTTCCTCTCATCCTTTTTTTTCTTTTAATATCTCCCGACCCTGGTCTCAGCCAGGAACCCCTCAAGGTGGGGGTACTGATTCCTTTCACCGGCCGATGGGGCGATTCCGGGAGAGAATGTGCCAGAGGGATGCTCGATGCAGGGAAATGGATCAATCAACAGGGTGGGGTCTTCGGAAAAAAACTGGAGATCATTCTCGCCGACGACACCTCCCAGCCTGCTGAATTCATTGCCGCCTTTCGGAAACTGAACGAAGCAGATCGCATCCTTCTCCTATACATTCATTCCACAGAAACATTCCTTGCCCTTCAACGCCATATCCATCTCAATCGGATTCCTGCGCTCACAGGCTCTTTCCCCTCCCATCTGGCCAATGCTTCCAAACATCCTTATCTTTTCTCGATTGCCCCTACTCCCCTCGATTTATCAAAGATTGCCATGAAGTTTATCTCAGAAAGGTCCGACGTTAAAATGAGAAGGCCAAAAGTTATTTTCGTCGGTTCTCCTGATCATCTCGGACAACATTTTTTAGACGATGCAAAGCATTATGCCAATACCCTGGGTCTTGAAATCGGACCGGACATCTGGATTTCGGGTTTCTCTGCCGCGGAAAAAATCTCTTCTCCTCTTGGCCCATTGAAATCCTTCAACCCTGACTTCGCTTACCTGAGCCTGACATCAAAGGAAACCTTTTCTTTCCTTCAGGAAGCCAGAGATGTCAATCTCAAAAATAGGTGGGTTTGCAGTATGAAGGCCTTCGACGAAAATCTTTCCGCCTTCGATGGAGTTTGGGGAGTACAACCCATCTCTCCTTTTGGAGAAGATGTCCCCGGAATGGCAGAGATCAGGGAGGCCCACCAGAAATGGCACCCTTACGATTCCCACACCCTCTCCTATGTGGAAGGGTGGACCACCGTCAAGGTGATCGTGGAAGCCCTGGGAAGGGCTCTTCTGGAACAGGGGTTTTCCCGTGAAAGGGTGAAGTTATCTTTTGAAAGCTTTAGGAACTTTGTTGTCGGAGGCCTCCTTCCCCCTCTCACCATTACGGTCACCGATCATCGTCCCAGTGTGGAATCGAGGATCTTCATTGTCAAAGAGGGAAAACTTTCAAGGCAGACAGGCTTCATCTCCATAGGGAGATCGGAGATGGGCTTACCGGTTTTTAAATAAACTTGACAGGTTTCTCTATCTTCAATAGATTATATTGTAATTTCTGAATGGGGGGAAATACATTACTAAAGGAGGGGGACCTATGAAAGGAAAGCGGTTTTTTTTATTAGTGGGCGTTTCTTTTTTTATTGTCGGTTTATTGGCCATTTTATTCAGCATTCCTTCTTTTAGCCCAAAGGCCAACGCTCAGGGAAAGCCGATTGTCCTCGGGGCGCCGCTGGCGACAGCTTTTCTCTATGGATGGGGTGCAGACAGAGGGATCAGGTTAGCAGTGGAGGAAATCAATGCCAAGGGAGGAGTGACGGTCGGTAAAGAGAAGAGACCTTTAACCGTAGAAGTGATGGATACCCGGGATCTGGAACCAGGAGTACCCGTCAGCGATGCTTTATTGGTGGTAGAAAAACTTATCCTGGAGAAAAATGCTGATTTTATTGTGGGGGGTCCTGTTCGGTCTGAGGCTGCCCTGGCAGCTATGGATTTATTGTCAAAATATAAAAAAGTATCCATATTGACGACCGGTGTTTTGACCCCAGCCTATCATAAACGGGTGGGGGATGAATATGACAAATTTAAATATTGTTTCAGAATCTCTGGGGAAGTCGGTTGGTTGGTAACGGGAGAATTCATCCCCTGTCTGATGGATATTAAGGCAAAACATGGTCTTAACAAACTATTCATCATGGTTCAAGATGTTGCCCACGCCCGTGCAACAGGTGATCTTACGGCTAAATTGGCTGGGGAAAAAGGTTGGGAAGTCCTTGGCAGGGAAATCTATCCCACAGGAACCACAGATTTTTCCGTGGGCTTACTTAAGGCCAGAAAGGAGAATGCCCAGGTCATTCTCATCGTCATGGATATGCCGGAAAGCTCAATCCTTCTCAAGCAATGGTTTGATATGAAAATCCCTGCACTCCCTTTTGGCACCATTATCGCTGCCGCTGAGCAACCTGGGTTCTGGAAGGCGACTGAGGGTAAAGGCGAATTCTGCATGGCCAGTGTGGTCAACGCAGGAAATGCCCCATCGAAAGCCACTGATTGGACGATGAAATTTGTCGAAGCCTATACGAAGAGATGGAAGGTAGAACCTGAAGGTTACGGGACTTCGTCAAGTTATATGGGAGTTTATGTTCTAAAAGATGCCATTGAGCGAGCTGGCTCACTTGATCCCGATGCCATCATAGCTGCTCTTGAGAAAACGGACATGATGGGCGTCTATGGTAGAATAAAATTCAATCCCAAAAACCACCAGGTCATCCCCAGCGTTGATCCGAATGAGGGAGCCGTTGGGACGATTTTCCAGTGGCAGGCAGGAAAGAGAATCGTGGTTTTCCCGCCCAAAATTGCCATGGGTGAGATTAAACTTCCTCCCTGGATGAAGAAATAAAAAGGGGACAGGCTACTTTTTTGTAGTTGTGCTTTCAGCCGTTTTTGTGGGAAGTCCTTCATAACAAAATGGATAGTAAAAAGTAGCCTGTCCCCTTTTTGAGGGCCTCATGGACATCCTCATCTACGGCATCATCAATAGTTTTTCCCTCGCTTTGATGGCAATTGGATTCAC
>JASEIE010000079.1 GCA_030024065.1 Thermodesulfobacteriota bacterium | reverse complement strand
CGTGAAAACGGGAATCCAGAGAATTCTAACTACATGAAAATACTGGATTCCTGCTTGCGCAGGAATGACAGATAATCGCCTTTTCAGACTTTTTACGAGACCATCAAGAGTGCCAGTTCCACTGTTATCTGCCATGCCTTTATCTTTGTGTAATCTCTGGCCATTTCCTCCCTTTCAGTCTATTGTCTGCAGTCCCTGCCTGCGGTAGGCAGGTATGGGCTAATGTCTGAATCACAGAGCCCTCCTCAAATGATCTTTTGCCTTTCTGAAGAGTTCCCTCTTTGAGAGAGCCTCTTCAGGATAGGTCGCTGTTCCAATTTTGATAGCCAATGGCCCACTGCGGTCTTTTGTCGGGCTTTTTTGAAACCCTTCGTCGATCCGCTGACGGATCGCCTCTGCCCCTTTCAGATCGGCTTCGCACAGAGCCACCAATATCTTTTCCCTTCTCCTTTTTAGCAGGATATCTGATTTTCTGCAAAAGCATTGTGTGATCTTCGATTCCAGTTCTTCCATCAAGGCGTCTTCCACCTCTTCCCTTTGATTCAGTACCTCAACAAGAAAGAGGGTGAGAGGGGTCTGGTTTTCCTGGGCGCGCTGAAATTCCCTGTCCAGAATAAAACGAAAATTGGCATCCCTTCTTTCTCTTTCAGAGACGGGCAGGGTGAAGGTGAAAGTGCTTCCCTTTCCCAATTCGCTCTCCGCCCAGATCTTTCCCTGGTGGGCTTCCACCAATCCTCTTGTGATGGCCAGCCCAAGGCCTGTCCCGCTGGTCGACCGGTGAAGCGAATCTTCCACCTGATGGAATTTTTCAAATATTTTTTCCAGTTGGTCCTCCGGAATTCCGCCCCCTGAATCGCTTACCGAGAACGCCACCATCCTTCCATTTTCGACAGATGGTTTAGCCGAGACAGTGATCTCACCGCCTTCAGGGGTGAACTTGATTGCATTTCCAACCAGATTCGTCAAAATCTGTTCAACCTTTTCCCGGTCCCCGTAAACGGAGGGAAGGCCTTCCGGGAGGTTTATTCTGAGCTTAACGGATCTTCCGTCCGCCTGGGGCTTGAGGGAGGAGAGGATAAACTCGATGATCGCTTTAGGAACCAATTCCTCAAGATTCATCACGGTTTTACCGGACTCAATTCGTGAAAGGTTCAAGAGGTTGTTCAGGATGTTCGTAAGGCGATTGATGTTCCTTTCAGCCATGGAGAGAAACTTTATCTGGTTTTCATTAATCTGACCGGTCTTTCCGCTCAAAATGAGCTGGATCGCATTCTTAATGGACGCAAGAGGGGTCCTCAGCTCATGGGAGGCGACCGAGACGAATTCGGATTTGATGGCGTCAATCCTCCTCAGCTCCTGATTGGCTTTTTCGAGCTGGTCGGTGTAATCTTTAAGCTTCACAAACCGCTGTTTCCCTTCAAGCACTTTTTTGAGGCGAAGGATGGTTTCCTCCAGATTGAGGGGTTTTGTGAGATAGTCACTGGCTCCCCGCTTCATCGCCTCCAGGGCTGAGTCAATGGTTCCATGCCCGGTCATCAAAACAGTGAGGATTTCAGGTCTGGAACTGGAGATTTCGGTCACGAGCTGGAGGCCATCCATGGCCGGCATTTTCAGATCCGTCACGACCAGATCGAACTTCTGATTCTCCATTTTTTTCAGGGCTTCCACTCCGTTCTCGGCCAGCTCTACTTGAAATCTGCCAACCCGGGTAAGGGCCTTAAAGAGAAAATCCCTGATGTCTCTCTCGTCATCGACCACAAGAATCTTATTTTCCATATTAATTTTCACCTTTTAAGGTTGGATTTTCTCTCACTGTGAGCCATTCGTCAAGTGCATCTTTTTTAAATCGCCAGCTTCCTCCGATCTTCCGGCCCGGAATGTCACCGTTCTTTGCCAGACGGTAGATGGTCCGGACGTGGACGCTGAGATATTCAGCCGCCTCCCGGGGTGTCATGATTTCTCTGACGTAAATTTCGGATTGCGGATTTCGGATTGCGGATTCTCTTTTCATTTCTCACTTCTCCGTGCTGTTTTGATTGAAGATATAGTTATCGCTAAAATTTGATTTGCTTCATCTAAAAGGGAAATTAAATCATCCTTGCGAACCAGACCAGCCTCAATAAGAAGTTCCATCCAATAGATTGTCTCATCCGCTTCCTCTTCAATAATACCCATCTTAGAAATAAAATCTGCTGTTGATTTGGCTCGGCAGGCAGACCGATAATTGCCTCCTACAGAGGTGCCTGAACGTAACAGTTGTCTCCCAAGGATATCTGCTATCCTACCCCTAGGCAGCATTTCAACAACTTTAATAACCTTCAATGCAAAATGTTTTGTTCTTTCTTTAAGATCCTTCTTTTCCATATCCATCCTTAAATGTTTTCATTGAATAGATTTAATTTTATTCCGCAATCCGCACTCCGAAATCAGCATTGATTTATCTCCCCATCTCTTACCATATTCCGCATTCCGAATTCCGCATTTGATTTATCCCCCTATCTCCCCATCTCCTCGTCTCCTCATTTCCCAACCTCCCCATCTTGATTTAACGGTCCAGCACCTCACGCACCTTTCGGGCCAGGTCAAATGGTGAAAAAGGTTTTTCAAGAAAATCAGTATGCGGATCGAGCAAGCCCCCCTGGAGAACAACATTATCCGTATAGCCTGAAGTGAAGAGAACCTTGATTTCCGGCAACAGGGTTTTGAGTTGGTCAGTTAGCTCTTTTCCTCCCATCTGGGGCATCACCACATCCGTCAGAAGAAAATGAATTCCCCCCCTCTGTATCTCTTTGCAGTCTGCAAGGCCTCATGGCCATTCCCTGCCTCCAGCACAACATAGCCTTGTTCTCGAAGGACACGGGCCGTAAAACCCCGAACCAGTGGTTCGTCCTCAACCAATAGCACAGTCTCATCTCCCCTGGGCATATAACCGATCTCATCCCGAAGGGGGAGGGGAAGGGCCTCTTCTTCCAAACGGGGGAGATATATCTTGAAAGTAGTCCCCTGGCCTGGTTCACTGTAGACGAGGATGTAACCGTTACTCTGCTTGATGATTCCATAGACGGTTGAGAGCCCAAGCCCTGTTCCTTTGCCCACTTCCTTTGTTGTAAAAAAGGGTTCAAAGATGTGGGCCTTGACCTCTTCGTTCATTCCGATTCCCGTGTCGCTCACAGCTAACATCACATAATTGCCAGGAGCCATCCCCGTATGTTTACAAATGTCATCATTGTTGAGTATCGCATTGGATGTTTCGAGGACAAGTTTGCCTCCGCTGGGCATGGCATCCCGTGCGTTGACAACGAGATTAATGAGCACCTGTTCAAACTGGCCTGGATCCCCCATCACAGAGCCAAGGTCTTGTGCAGGAAGAATGATAAGCTCAATGCTTTCATTGATGAGAGGGCGGACCATTTTCCCAAGGTCGAGCAAAATGTCGTTGAGATTAATCACCTGGGGCTTCAGCGTTTGACGCCGCGAGAAGATCATCAGTTGGCGAATGAGTTTTGCGGCACGGTCGGCAGATTTCTGAATTTCCTGAAGATCTTCCCGCATCGGATCACCGGGAGCAAGCATGCCTATCGTCAGTTGTGAATATCCCACGATAGGTGTCAGCAAGTTATTGAAGTCATGGGCAATGCCACCTGCCAATCGGCCAATGGCTTCCATCTTCTGGGACTGGCGAAGCTGTTCCTCAAGGTCTGAGATCTCCTTCTCGGCCCATTTGCGTTCGGTCATATCGTTGACAATCGTCACCGCGTAGCTGGCTACCGCTTCACCTTTCCTGCAGGTTTGAGTGGAGGTCGGCCGAATGTGAACATGAAGATAACGTTGCATGGTCCTGTCCTCAGCCTCACATTCAGCAGATTGGCCATGGGTCAGCTCTTCCCAAGCTCGTGTCCAGAAATTCTCCAGATAGCAATCCGGATCAGAACAGTTGGGATGAAATAGATCATGTATCTTCTTCCCCTTGACCGTTACAACCTGCCCAAGGTTCCATCGTTCCACCACCCGGTTGGTGCGGAGGATGCACCCTCGATTGTCAATCAGACAGATAAGCTGAGGAAGCGAATCAACGGTGGATTCCCATTCCCGTTTTGCCCGGCCAATTAACATCAGACTCTCTTTGAGGGCGTGTTCCACTCGCTCGCGCTCCACGATTTCCTGTTTCAGCTTTTCGTTAGTTTCTAATAAATCGAGGGTTCGTAGGTGGACCTGTATTTCCAGTTTGTCATGGGCATTTTTCAGAAACTCTTCCGCCTGTTTTCGTTCTGTGATGTCATGCAGTGCGACCAAACGACCTCTGAGGCGATGGCCTTTGTCATAGAGAGGCGAGATTTTCAGGTCAAAATAACGCTTCGTCTCACCTTCTCCCAGGGTAATCTCCGAGTCTCCCTCTTCGACATGGCAACACCGTTGGGCCAGGTTGGGCCAGATGGATAATGCCCTTTCAGACGTTTGACCAATAACCTCTGAGACGGAGTGACTGATGATTTGTTGCGCAGCAGGATTGGCATCCACGATACGGTTCTGATGATCCATCACGATCACGACATCATTCATGTTTTCGATGACGACATCCCGTGCCATTGGGGCGATGTCCAGAAATCGAAAATGAAAGAGGCTCAAGGAAAACATCAGGCCCGTTAAGGTAAAGCCGAATGGTGTCGGGTCAACATTATAAAAGGGGTTCAGGCCGGAGAGATAGAGAGCGTTTCCTGTCCAGGGTGTTAGCACACCGATCAGCAGACCACCGGTCTGGCCACGGAACAGATGAGGGGAACGGAGGAAGACCCTGACAAGAAGGATCGTGCCGAGAAGAAGCAGTATGTAGGAATATAAAGCATGTATCCAGAACCAGGGGCCAAAGGACTCGACCAGGACAGAAAATGGCCTGCTCGTGTCTAACCGGAGATTACTCCAGAAAAGACCGTGAAGATCGTTCGTCCATACGGATGTTAGTGTGATAAAAGGGAATAATAAAAGGAGGATACTTTTACGGAGCGTTAACCAGTGCCCGTGTCCAGTATATTTTAGGGTGAAAATGAACCATGCCACCGGCACGACGACGACTCCATGGTATTTCAAAGTAGCCCAGAGGAGTTTAGTCTGTTGGTGAACGCTTCCCAGTTCAAAGGCATATGACAGCGACCACTCTGCCACTGCGAACATTAGGAGCGCAAAAGGGGTTTTGCCAGGTGCATGCCGGCGCTTCCAGGTGAAGGCAGCGATCACTGCCGATACGGCAGCGGCTGTGATGAGAGGAATCAAATAAGGGGTATATTGTAAGCTCATTGTTTATCTTTCCTGCCGGTCCCGTTTAATTCCTTAACCCGGTCATTTATTACACAGTTAGTCATTCCGGACTTGATTAAGCCTGTCCCGTACTTGATACGGGAGAATCCAGGAAAAAACAAACTGGATTCCTGCTTCCGCAGGAAACCCTGGATTCCTGTTTTCACAGGAATGACAGATTGTTATTTCACCTATTGGGTGGCATTTCATGTTCTCTGAAGACATTTGATTCACTATATTTTGCTGGATTTTTGCATAAAAAATCGCTAAGGTTAGTTCTCAGATACTGTAAAGCCGTTATTGAAACACCACACTATACTTTCTCCTTGTCTTCATCATCAAAGAAATCAGGATAAAGCTTTCTGGAACATTCCGGACAGATGCCATGACTGAATTCTGCTTCAGAACGATCGTGAATATAAGTTTCGAGTTGATTCCAGTAACCTTTGTCATCACGGATCTTTTTACAGGAGGCGCAAATGGGAATTAGCCCGCTTAGCGTTTTAACTCTGGCAAGCGCATCTTGAAGCTGAAGAATCAGTTTTCTCTGCTCTCCCTCCACTTTATTGAGTTCTGCAAAAAGCTGGGCATTGGCGATGGCCCCGGCAATCTGATTGCCCACCCTTTCAGCAAGTCTCAGGTCCTTCTCAGAGTAGGCATTTGGTTTTTTCGAACGTAATTGGAGAACACCGACTACCTCACCTTTTGAGATCAAAGGAATTAACATCAGCGATCGAAATCCAGCCTCAAAACTGAGTGCAAAACCAGGAAATCTATCTAAATACTCTTTATAGTTTTCTTCATGGATGAGGAGACTCTTCCGAGTGCGCTTGACCTCTTCTGTAAAGGTACCTACTGAGGGATAGACACTTCCCTTCACCCGATGTGACAATTCAGCTCCTGCGATATAGGCAGCAAAGGTTGTATTATCCCTTGGGTTGATGATATTAATTGTAATTCTGTCGATGGGGATGAGTTTACCCACTTCTTCAGCAAAGCGTTCATACACTTCATCGATGTTTAATGTTGAGCTGATGATACGCCCAATTTCGGCTACAATCGCATTCTCTTGAGATAGTCGCCTCGCCGTTTCTTCACTCTTTCGCAGCGCTTCTTCTGCCTTATTGCGTTCGGTAAAAAGCTGAGCATTAGCAATGGTGCCAGCAATCTGGTGGCCGACTCTCTCGGCAAGTCTCAGGTCCTCCTTTGAGTAGGCATTTGGCTTTTTCGAATACAATTGGAGAAAACCGACTACCTCATCTTTTGGGAGCAAAGGAATTAACACCAGCGATCGAAATCCAGCCTCAAAATAGAGTGCAAAACCAGGAAATCTATCTAAATACTCTTTATAGTTTTCTTCATGGATGAGGAGACTCTTCCGAGTGCGCTTGACCTCTTCTGTAATGGTACCGACTGAGGGATAGACACTTCCCTTCAACCGATGTGGCAATTCAGCTCCTGCGACATAGGCAGTAATGGTTGTATTATCCCTGGAGTTGATGATATTAATTGCAATTCTGTCGATGGGGATGAGTTTACCCACTTCTTCAGCGAAGCGTTCATACACTTCATCGATGTTCAGTGTCGAGCTGATGATCCGCCCAATTTCGGCTACAATCGCATTCTCCTGGGATAGTCGCTTCGCCGTTTCTTCGCTTTGCCGTAAAGCCTCTTCAACCCCCTTATGCTCGGTGATTTTAGGTTTGGGATGCCTCTGCTTTTTTGCGGAAGGTGAACTGATGAGAGCGGTTTTCAATCTTTTTCCTTTTTTAGTAGTTTTCTTTGTCAAGTTAGAAGGCATAAAATTTCCTCAACTGGCCAATACCTGACGGACTTTCCTGGCCAGTTTTTCCACTGCGAAGGGTTTCTGGATATAATGGATTCCTTCTTCCAGGATACCGTGATGAGCAAGGGCATTATCTGTATAGCCTGACATGTAGAGCACCTTTGTCCCCTGGGAGATTGTCTTGAGCTGATCCGCCAACTGACGGCCACTCATCCCGGGCATCACTACATCCGTCAGGACTAGATCAATGGTTTCATTTCGCTCTTTAAAAAGAGATAATGCCTCGCTTCCATCATGGGCCTCCAACACCCTGTATCCCTGTTTATTTAAAATCAGGCAGGTCATTTTCCAAACCTCTTCTTCATCCTCAACTACGAGAATGGTTTCAGTTCCAGAGGGAATCCCTTGAGCATCCTCTTCGCTTATCCATTCCTCTAAGGGTGCATCCACCCGGGGCAGATAGATCTTAAAGGTGGTTCCTTTTCCTAACTCACTGTAAACCCAGATATTTCCGCTGCTCTGTTTCACAATGCCATAGACAGTCGATAGGCCCAATCCTGTTCCTTTCCCTTTCTCTTTGGTGGTGAAGAATGGTTCAAATATCCGTTCTCTGACCTCGGGGGTCATTCCGGCACCACTATCGCTCACCGAAAGCATCACATAATGGCCGGGTGTTACCACCATATGGGTTTGAGCATAAGCTTCCGAAAGTTCCATATTTAATGTTTCAATGGTCAGTTTTCCTCCGGAGGGCATCGCATCTCTTGCATTGACTGCAAGATTCATAATCACCTGTTCGATCTGACCCGGATCGGTTTTAACCTTTCCTAGATTTTCGCCCAATACATAAACCAGTTCGATGTCCTCTCCCAGGATACGATGGAGCATCTTATCGAGGTCTTGAATAATGGTGTTTAAGCTGACAACTTTGAGGTCCAGGATCTGGCGTCGGCTGAATGCTAAAAGCTGACGGGTGAGGTCAGCGGCCCGTTCAGAGGCTTTTTGAATCTCCTCGATATTTCCTTTTAAAGGATCGTTTTCTTTTATATCGAGAATGGAAAGTTGACAATAGCCCTTGATGACAGTGAGAAGATTATTAAAGTCATGGGCGATTCCTCCTGCCAGCTGGCCAACAGCTTCCATCTTTTGAGATTGACGAAGCTGCTCCTCAATGAATGTTTTTGACTCTTCGGCGCGCATACGTTCTGTAAAAAGCTGGGCGTTGGCAATAGCGCCAGCGATCTGGTGCCCCACTCTTTCTGTGAGCCTCAAATCCCTTTCTGAATAGGCATTGGGCTTAAATGATCGTATGTGAAGAACGCCTATTATCTGATCTTTTGAGAACAGAGGAACAGACATCATCGATCGAGTACCCGCTTGGAAATAGGGTAAGAGATTAGGCAATGTGGCTATTACTTTTTTAATATCCTTCTCATCCTGAACCTGGATGAACAGACTCGACTGTGTTTTCATGATATGCTCATTGACTGAACCAGCGAAAGGGATGACATCTCCAACAGACCGTCCCACTACATCAAACCCCGATACGTAGGCAACTTTGACCGTATTATCTTTGAGGTCTGTAAGATTAATCGTAATCCTGTCGAAGGGTATGAGTTTGCGCACCTCTTTGGAGAGATTGTCGTATATTCCCTCAATATTGAGTGATGAGCTCATGATCCGTCCGATCTCAGCTATGACCGCATTCTCTTGGGCCAGCTTTTTTGTCTCTTCTTCACTCCTTCGAAGCGCCTCCTCTGTCCGCTTTTGCTCGACGAAAAGCTGGGCATTGGCGATGGCGCCGGTAATCTGGTGGCCGACTCTTTCAGCGAGTTTAAGGTCTTGATCCGAATAAGCATTGGAGATTTTTGATCGTAAACTCAGCGTGCCAATAACCTGATCTTTTGAAATTAAAGGGACAGAGATAATGGACCGAATTCCAGCTTGAAATGTAGGGACAAGGCCAGGGAATCGATTTGTCAATTCCTCTAAGTTGTCCATCTGCAGAATCAAACTCGACCGTTTGCGATAGATTTCTTCTGCTAAAGTACCCCTCAGAGGGATGATGTCCCCCGCTCGACGATCTAATACTTCAATTCCAGTGGTGTAAGCAATGGTGGTTGTATTACTCTCAAGATTAATCTGGTTGATTACAATAAGGTCAAAGGGATTTAGCTTACGAACCTCTTCGCTAAATCGTTCGTACACCTCTTCGATATTCATCGTCGAACTGATGATCCGTCCAATCTTAGCCATGATGGCATTCTCTTTCGCTAACTCCCTGGACGACTCCTCACTCCTTTGGAGTGCCTCCTCCGATCGTTTGCGCTCGGTGATATCTCGAACAATGCCGCGGAACCCTATCGGTTGCCCTGAACTATTTTTCATTAAAGATACAGAGGTCTCAATATAGCGTTTGGTTCCATCTTTTCTTATTATCTCCCAATCGAATTCTTTGGTAGGGTTTCCGGTGTGGTAGACCCGATTGAAGGTCTGATACAATTTTTTAGCGTTCTCTTGATCCGTATACTGTAGGTTATTCATGCCCATCATTTCATCTTTAGAATACCCGAGAAGTCGGCAAATGGAGTCATTAAAGAAGGTAAAATTACCGGCCAGGTCAACCTCATAGTAGCCGTCTTCAATGTTCTCAAGAATGGTCCGATATTTCTCCTCACTTTCCCTTAACCTCTCTTCCGTTTCTATCACGGCTTCTTGGAGTTGTCTCTCATTTATAATGGGCAGGCTTGTTTTTTTACTTTTCCTGATGACCTGGTTGGCTTTCATTTTGTTATCCATAGGTTAGATAGGAGATTTATCCTTTAAAGAAGAGAAAATAAGCAAAATTTGTTCCAAAATGCTTCAAATTGTCATAAAATATCAGATATTATTTCTATCTATTTGATATTAAATATGTTTTAAGATTTTAGAGGGGTAGGGTGAATAGATTGTTTGGCAGGGTTGATGCGCCTAAAAGTGGATAATTTATGACAAAATTGCATAAAAGATGACAATTTTGGACAAAAAGGGGAAAGAAGGAGACAGGAGGCAGGAGACAGAAGACAGAAGACCTAAAGCGGAAGATAGGAGGCAGAAGACAGGAGACAGGAGGCAGAAGACAGAAAGCGGAAGATAGGAGGCAGAAGATAGGAGACAGGAGGCAGGGGTCAGAAGTCAGAATTCAAGATAGAGGATAAATATGCTTGCAACAATTTGCTCACTTCTTCGAGATGGGATGTCAATCCAGAGCTATCGCCATATTCAAGGTCTTTGGCAAGAATCAAATAATACCGGCATTCTTCAAGAGAACCCTGTGCAATATTCATAAAACGAGCCTTATCTGGTTTCGTCTTTTTTTTGAAGCCTTCTGCTATATTGGCGGGAATGGAAATAGCAGCTTTTTTAAGTTGAGAAGTTAGTCCATACAACTCACTTTTGGGGAAACTTTCAGTGAAGTAGTAAATGGACAAAACGAATTGATGTGCCTTTTGCCAAACAATTAAATCTTGAAAAGATTTTGCCGGCACCCTTTTCATTCTGAATTCTGACTCCTGGCTCCTGGATTCTTTATTTTTTTTCTTTGAGGGCTGCCAGCACTTTTTCAGGGGTGATCGGGAGGTCTTTAATTCTCACCCCTACGGCGTCATAGATGGCATTGGCAATGGCCGGGGCTGTTGGGACCAATCCGGGTTCTCCAATTCCCTTGGCGCCAAAAGGTCCGAATTGATCATCCGTTTCGATTACAATGGGCTCGATATTGGGAACATCTTTCGCCGTCAGCATCTTATAGTCGAGGAAGTTCGGATTCATCACCTTCCCATTCTGTAAGATAAGCCTTTCGGTCAGGGCATATCCGATTCCCATCGCTGCCCCCCCATAGACCTGACCTTCGAGGAGCATGGGGTTGATCGCCCTGCCCACATCATGGGCGGCAATATATTTAAGAATCCTGACCTGACCTGTCTCTTTATCCACTTCCACCTCAACGCCATGTGTCCCGTAGGCATAGGTCATGGAAAGATTTCCCTTAAATTCTTTATCCAGATTTTCATTGGAAGGATCATAAAAGTTCTCTGCCATGATCATGCTTCCGCCAGCAGTGTAATGGGCCGCCCTTAATACCTTTCCCAGGGGGGATTTCTTCTCAGGATCCTTCTTCGAAAAGATGACCCGGTCCCGGATATCCAGATTTTCAGGGCTTTCCCCAAGAGATTTGGACGCTACTTCGAGGAGCTGTTCTTTTATCTTTCTTGCCGCCCCTCTGGCTGAATTTCCTGCCACAAAGGTCGTCCGGCTGGCGTGGGCTCCCACATCCCAGGGGCAAATGTCCGTGTCGGTATGGGTGACGACCACATCCTCAACCCTCACTCCCATCTCCTCGGCAACGATCTGGGCGATCACCGTTTCCGCTCCCTGTCCCATATCGGTTGCTCCGGTAATGACATTGACGGTTCCAAAGTCATCGATCTTGATGATGGTGCCGCAGCCATCCGATTTGTATACCCGGGCGCCCCCGCCCACATGGATCATCGAGGCCATCCCGAATCCTCTTCCATCTCTTCTTCCACGATTCTGCCGCCAGTCCAGTTTTTGCGCCACCACATCGATGCATTCTCTTAAACCACAGGTGTTGATCTTGAAATTCTGCGGAGTGACCTCTCCCGGCATATTGGCATTTCTCAATCTGAAGTCGAGGGGATCGATTCCCGTCATCTCCGCCAGGATATCGATCTGTGAATCGATGGCAAAGGTGGCCTGGGGATTTCCATATCCTCTCATCGCTTGCGAATAAGTGTTATTGGTGTAAACACATTTAGCCACATACCGAACATTGGGAACTTTGTAGAGCGAAGAGATGGGCATCATCATGACCGAAGGCGTGGTGGCCCCCCAGGAAGTGTAGGCGCCGTTGTCGAGGGTCATCCGAATATCGCGAAAAGTCATTTTTCCATCCTTGGTGCAACCCTGAGCAATATCGATGATGGCAGGCTGTCTGGGTGAGGTGGCAAAGAACTCCTCTTCACGGGTGAAGATAATCTTGACCGGTTTGCGGGTCTTATGGGCTAAAAGGATGGCAATATATTCATAAGCGTAGGTGTCGAGCTTGCTTCCGAACCCTCCGCCGATCATCGCTTTAATCACCCGGACCTTTTTGCCCTGCAGTCCCATGGTGGCGAGCGCATCTAAATAGTCTTTCTGAGCGAGGGAGGGAATCTGGGTATTGCTATACATTGTGAGATTATTTTTCAGGTCAAACTGCGCCACACATCCGCTCGTTCCCAGACAGCAGTGGGTGACCCAGGTAACCTTGAAGCGATCTTCTGCAATATGGGCCGAGTTTTTCCGAGCCTCCTCCACATCCCCACAGATCAGCCTCCAAGGGAGGTTGAGGATATTGGTAGGCTTCTTCTCCTTTCCACCCAGGTGTTCTTCATGGATGAGGGGCGCCCCTTCTTTCATAGCCTCTTCCGGGTCGAAGATGGCTGGAAGGATTTCATATTCGACTCTGATGAGGTTGATGGCCTCCTCAGCGATGTCCGGGTCAATCGCAGCCACAGCGGCAACCTCATCGCGGAAGGATCGGACTTTATTGACTTTCAGAGGGATATTATCTTTATAAAAACCGAATTTAATGGGAGGGGTGTTATAGCCCGTTAAAACAGCCTTTACTCCAGGGAGCCTTTCCGCCTCAGATGTGTCGATGCTCAATATTCTTGCGTGAGGGTGGGGGCTGTAGAGGATCTTTCCATGGAGCATCCCCGGGATTTTGAAGTCGTGGATATAGACCGCCTTGCCGGTGACCTTCTCCTCTGCATCCATCTTAGGGATTCGCTTTCCGATATTGATGAAGTCTTGCATAAAACCCTCCTTAAGCAGGTCAGGAGACCTGCTTCTACCCGGAGGTTGTTCATTGTTTGGCAGGTCAGGAGACCTGCATCTACC
>JASEIE010000078.1 GCA_030024065.1 Thermodesulfobacteriota bacterium | reverse complement strand
GGAGCCACCGAAGGCAAGGTGATCGAAGGACTGTGCGATGCTATTGTAGAGGTGACGGAGACCGGCAGCACCTTGCGCGCCAATAAACTCCGCATCGTGGAAGAACTGCTTCAGACCAATACCCAGCTGATCGCCAATCGTGAAGCCTATCAGGACCCGTGGAAAAGGGAGAAGATCGAACAGATCTCACTCCTGCTTCAGGGAGCGCTCCGGGCAGAAGGGATGGTGGGGCTCAAGATGAATGTTTCAGCCAATGACCTCAAGGGCGTGATGGAGATCCTTCCGAGCATCACCGCTCCCACGATCTCGAATCTTTTCCAGAGCGATTGGTTTGCCATAGAAGTGATCGTCTCGGAGAAGGTCGTTCGGGAACTCATCCCGCAGTTGTTAAGGCGGGGAGCAGTGGGAATCATCGAGTATCCACTCAATAAAGTCATCTGAGGAGAAAATAGGTTTTGTCCAACGGTAAGGGTAAAGATGCCCGTATCGTTAATAAAAGGCTACGTTTATCGTCTCTTAATGCTTTGCACGTAACCTTAACCAGTAACCGAAACGGGCCTTGAACCTAGCATGGTACAGGGCGGGCTTCGTAACCGTAACCTAAAACCCAAACACCCGGTGGGAATTTTAGGACTGCTTCAGCAGTCCTACCACTTCCATATGATAGGTCTGCGGGAACATATCGATGAGGCAGAGCTTCCGGAGGGAGTATCCTCTTTCACAGAAGAGGCGAAGGTCACGTGAGAGGGTGGTGGGTTCGCAGGAGACATAGACGATTTTTTTCGGTTCCAATCTCACGATCAGATCTATCACCTTCTTACAGCCTGTCCTCGGAGGATCAAGGATGACGAGATCGGGTTTTCCTCCTGTCCAATTCTTCAAGGCCTCCTCCACTTTTCCCTGAATGAGATGGGAGTTTTGAATTCCGTTTCTCTCTGCATTGAATTTTGCATCTTCAACTGCCGCACGATTCTCCTCGATTCCCCAGACTTCTCTAACATGGATGGCCAGAGGGAGGGTGAGGTTTCCTGCACCCGCATAGAGATCGAGGACCTTCTCATCTCCCCTGACACCGGAGAATTCGATTACTGTGTCGATCAATTTTTGATTCTGCCTCAGATTGACCTGGAAGAAACTCCCCGGAGAGATCTGAAGCCTGAGGTGGTCCTTTCTTC
Organism: Thermodesulfobacteriota bacterium; assembly: GCA_030024065.1. Next base: position 11,860 of record JASEIE010000078.1, on the reverse strand, counting down.
CACAGGCGTTTAAGGAGAGAGTGAAGTTCAGGTGAGGCTCCCCCCAGTAGGTCCATCTCCCTTTTGTCTTCAAGGCGAGGCCTTTGAAGATGGGATCGATCCGGAGAAAGGTCTTTATTAAATTCTCCACTCTTCGATGGTTAATCTGAGAATGAAAGATCAAAACCCCTTTCTCCTCTTCCGGAGAAATGTTCACTTCTATCTCCTCTGCCCAGGCCAAAGAGGGTCGTTCTTTTCGGAGTATCCGGATCATCTTATTGATGAGAGGATGAGCAATAAGGCAGTGTTCGATATCGACGATGCGGTGCGATCTCTCTTGATAGAAACCGAGAAACTTTCCATTCACTTTCAGTTGAGCCCTGGTACGATAACCATATGGATCAAGAGCGGAGGCTATGGAGATGGAAGGAATTTCGTTGAATCCCCCCAATCTTCTCAAGGTCTCCCTTAAGATCTCTTTCTTTAATTCTCCCTGAGCAGGATCATCGATGTATTGCCAGTGGCAGCCTCCGCAGGCGCCAAAATATGGGCATGGAGGATCGATCCTTCGTGGAGAGGAAGAAAGGATCTTTTCCATCCGGCCCATGGAATAATCCCTCTTCTCCTCAACGATTCGAACCGATGCCTCATCACCTGTGACGGTATGGGGGACAAAAATCACTTTCCCATCCATATGGCCTACACCATACCCTTTAAAAGCCATGGACTCAATCTTCACTTTCACTGTTTTCATCGCCCATTTAAAATACCACGGGACAAAAGGAGTTTCAACTTTTCGGAAAGGTTTGTCCGGAAAGGTTGTGTTCCCGGGGAAAAGGCATAGACTTAGAGAAGCCATGACTTCCCTGTCAATGACAACTTCCCGTGTCTATTCCAGATGTTCCGTAAAAATTGACATCTCCCCTTTATTTTGTTAGCTTTATTCATCCATAAAAGGGGAACGCTCGATTCGATGACCTGGTTTAAGAAGAAGGAAGAAGAGAAGGAAGAAAAAGAGAGACGGGAGGATCCAAAGTTCTCCGATGAGCTATGGTTAAAGTGTAAATCTTGCAACGAGATCATCTACCGGAAGGTCGTCGAAAGAAATTTACAGGTCTGCCCGAAGTGTAACTATCACTTTCAGATACCTGCACGGAAAAGAATTGAATGTCTGGTCGATCCGGACACCTTTATTGAGCACGATTCAGATATCACCTCCACCGATCCCCTGGAGTTCAAAGATTCGAAAAAGTATTCCCACCGGGTAAAAGAATCGGAGAAAACCACTGGCCAGAAGGATGCGGTCATCTGCGGAGAGGCACGGATCAATGACCAGCTCGTGATGATCGGCGTCTTTGAGTTTAATTTCATGGGTGGGAGCATGGGCTCGGTGGTGGGGGAAAAGGTCACCCGTCTGATTGAGAAGGCAATTGAGAAGAGAGCCGGGGTGATCGTCTTCTGTGCATCAGGAGGGGCCAGGATGCAGGAAGGAATCCTCTCATTGATGCAGATGGCCAAGACCAGCGCTGCCCTTGGGAAACTCCAGGAGGCTAAGATCCCCTACATCTCTGTCCTGACCGATCCAACCACGGGCGGCGTCACCGCAAGCATCGGGATGCTGGGTGACATCATCATCGCCGAGCCGAAGGCAATGATCGGATTTGCAGGGCCAAGGGTGATTAAGGATACGATTCGAGCGGAGCTTCCGGAGGGGTTCCAACGGGCGGAGTACCTTCTCGCGCATGGAATGGTTGACCTCATCGTAGAACGAAAAGATTTGCGACACACCCTTTCCTCCCTTCTCGAAATGCTCAAAACGGATCATTAAAGGAATGTACCCGAGATGGATAAGAATGGCTATCAACGATCGCTCGACTATCTCTATGGTCTCGAAAAGTTCGGGATGATCTTCGGTTTGACCAAGGTGGAGGCGATCCTTGAGGCCATCGGAAACCCCCATCGGGAAATCCAGGCCATCCAAATCGGAGGGACGAACGGGAAAGGGTCCACCGCAGCCATGGCGGCCTCGATCTTGGAAAAAGAGGGTTACAGGGTGGGTCTTTACACCTCGCCCCATCTCATCCGGTTCACCGAGCGGATCAAGGTGAATGGAAGCGAGATCGAGAAGGAAGAGGTGGCAACCCTGACACAATGGATGAGGGAGAGGGTCGAAGCAACAGGCGTCACTCCTCCCTTCACCTTCTTCGATTTCACTACAGCAATGGCTCTCCTCTATTTCAAGCAAGAGATGGTGGATCTGGCGGTGTTGGAGGTTGGCCTGGGAGGAAGGCTCGATTCGACCAATGTGGTTGATCCCCTTCTCTCCATCATCACCAATATTGGCAGAGACCATGAAGATGTCCTTGGCAAAGGCATCTTAAGAATTGCTCGGGAAAAGGCAGGAATCATCAAGAAAAGGCGTCCCCTCATCACCGCTGCGACACAACCCCAGGTCCTTCGCCTCTTTTCAAAGATCTGTCAGGAAAAGGAAGCCCCTTTTTTTAGGGTCGGAAAAGAATTCCGTTATATTGAAAACGAAGAGAGAAGCTTCAATTACGAAGGCCTCCATCGAAAGTTGTGGGGAATCTCTCTCAATCTCTTGGGAGGTCATCAGATCGTCAATGCCACGCTTGCCCTTGGAGCCATGGAGGTCCTGGATCATTCAGGATACCCTGTTTCGAATGATGCCATGATCGAAGGGTTGAAGGAGGTGGAGTGGCCCGGAAGATTGGAAATGGTCTGTTCCTCCCCCCGGGTTCTCCTCGATGGCGCGCATAATTCTGAAGGAGCCTCCTCCCTGAGAAAGTCTCTGGAGAAGGAATTTCAGTACGACCATCTCATTCTTCTCATCGGGATTATGAAGGACAAGGATGTTCAGTCCATTCTTCATTCCTTGTCCCCTCTCGCAGATCGCATCATTCTTACCCAGCCCCATACGAGTCGCGCCGCCTCCCCCAGTTCACTGAAGGAGGCATTGGGACGGAACGGAAAGAAGGCAGAGGTCATCGAAAATCTCAATGAGGCGATTGACAGAGGTCTCTTCCTGACAGGAGGAGAGGACCTCCTCTGCATTACCGGATCCCTCTATACGGTTGGGGAAGCCAGAGCCCATTTGCTTCCCGGGGAGAGATCATGAGATATCGCGGGCCCATCCTGAGCTCCTTTTTCATCTTTCTCATCGTTTTTCATTCCCCTATGGCCTACGGAAAGATAAGCCATGTGAAGGTGGAGAAAGGGGAAGGGCCTGTCGAGATTGAGGCAGACGAGCTCATTTACGAACGGGAAAAACAGCTCTATCAGGCCCATGGAGGGGTGGAGGTGACCCGGGGAAACCTCTCTCTCAAAGGAGATCATGCCCGGTTGAATATGGCGACGAAGGATCTAACCGCTTGGGGAAATGTGGTATTAAGAGAAGGAGAAGATGTCCTTGAGTGCGAACGCCTGGAGATCAATCTAGATACCCGAAAGGGAAAGGTTTACAAGGCTAAACTCTTTCTGAAGGATCAGAATTTTCATATCACCAGCCGGGAGGCGGAAAAACTGGGAGAGAATCGTTACCGGATTCATGATGGTTCTTTCACCACCTGCGATGCGGAACGACCTCCATGGAAATTTACGGTAAAGGAACTGGAGGTCAACATAGAAGGACATGGAATAGCCAAAGGTCCGACCTTCTATCTCGAGGGCATTCCGACCCTCTATCTTCCGTGGGGAATCTTTCCCGTCAACCGGGAGAGGCAAACCGGCCTTCTTTTTCCCCGATTCGGATACTCGAAGAAATACGGTCCTGAAATAAAGAATGCCTTTTTCTGGGCGATCACGAAGGATATGGATGCAACGCTCTATTTCGATTGGTTGGGGAAGAGAGGTTTTAAAGAGGGGCTGGAATACCGGTATGCGTTCACTCCGGAGACGAGAGGGCAGGCCAACTTCTATTTTGTCGATGATCAGGTCTTCAATAAAAATCGTTATGCTTTTTTTGTCCAGCATCAGCAGAAATTTCCGTACGATTTTTACCTGAAAGGGAATATCAACCATGTGAGCGACAACCGATATCACCGCGATTTTGATGAAGACCTTCCGGGAGAAGCGAAGATCGATTCAAGAAGCAGGGGACAGTTGAGGTCAACCCTCTTTGGAGGCAAGAACTGGGACCGGTTCACTTTCCTGACAGAGGCGACCGTTTATCAGGACCTGACCAAAAGGAGCAATGATGAAACGATTCAGAGACTTCCGCAGGTCAGTTTTCATGCCCACCCGCAAGCCCTGTTCAATACACCTCTCTTTTTTGATCTCGGGGCTTCCTATTCCCATTTCTGGCGGGAGAAAGGCGTGGAGGCGCACCGGGGAGACCTCTTTCCGAGGGTCTTCTATCCGATGAGGCTCTTCAATGTCCTGAAGGTGGAATCGAGCGTAGGTCCAAGGGAGACACTCTATAAATCTTATGATGACCCCAGCCAGCAATATAAAGGATGGAACTCGCGGGAGACGGTCATCGCAAACACAGAGGTGTCAGCCGAACTTTTCCGGGTCTACGACGCTACAACGATTCCAAAGATTTCCAGACTATATAAAGTGGCAAAATGGATGCACACCATCGAGCCCATGATCGGTTACCGCTATAGTCCTCCGGTGGGCCAGAGGGATATTCCTGTTTTCGATGATACGGATCGAATACCCTATACAAGTCAGTTCACCTATGGCTTCACACAGCGTCTCGTGGGAAGGCCTGAGAAGGAAGGGGTCAGTTCCGGACCCTATGAATACGGGAAACTGAGAATCTTCCAGTCTTATAGCCTCGGAGATCCCTTCTCGAAAGATTCCAAAGGCAAGGAGAGGAATTTTTCCAATATCCAGGGGGAGCTCTGGTGGAATTTCAGTCCCTATCTCTCTGCAAAATTGGACGGGGAATTCACCCCCTATCACGGAAATTTAGAGGTCTGGAATGCCCTCATCAATGTCAAGGATGACCGGGACGATGCGCTTCAGGTTCAATACCGGTATGCCCAGCGCAACATCAAAGAGATCAATGCTGGCGCCCGTATCAAGACGATCTCTCCTCTGTATCTCTATGGTTCAATGCGCTATAATTTAAAAGATCACTGGAAGGTTGAAAACATCTACGGAGCAGAATATCAGGCCCAGTGCTGGACATTGGGCCTGACGGTGGAAGATAGGGGTCGATCTCCCGATGGGATCCAGAGGAGGGAATTGAAGTTTCAGGTCTATCTCAATCTGCTGGGCCTTGGCTCGTTGGGGAAGAGGCCTTTTTATATGAGTTTGTGAACCCTGATAAGGTTTGGAAACATCGCTGCCCGATAGGATTTAAACAACATTGCAAAATGAAAAATTAGCAATTAGCAGTTATCATTGAATTTCAAAGGCAATTTTTTAATGCTAATTTTGCATTGTTAGCCTTACAGTTGATAAACGGCCACGGGTAAACCGCTCTTCAAGGCTTCGGACGGCGGTTGAGTTGACATGTTAAGGGAATGGGTGGACCTCACCTAAGGTGAACTCCGGCAGGGGTTGGAGACGTATGTGCTGATTGACTTAAAGGTTCGCCCCGAAGCCTTTACGACCGGTTCACCCATTCCATATGGCTAAATTTTCTGCAATGTTAAGGTTAACTTTAGAATAGGGGTTAGGTCATGCGGGTGGCAGTCTGTTGCAAGGGGATTCCAATTGATCCCGTTTTGGAATAGTGATTGGAAAGCATTTAGAAGGGAGAGAAACCCTTCTCAGTGGGTTCGTCGATGAACTGATCGTGGTGGATCTTCCTTCTGGGAATGAACACAATAATGAAGTGATCTCAAAAATATTAGCGGATATTGTAGGGGAAGGGGGAGCAGGAGTTCTTTTCCTTGGTTTTTCCCATCAAGGCATGGAGCTTGGTCCTGCAGTGGGTTGGCGATTAGGGGTTCCAGTGATTACTGATTGTGTTGATCTGGAGTGGAAAAATGGTAAGGCTTTGATCAGGCGGCCGATTCAAGGAGGCAAGCTCTTTGTTTCTTTAACGCTCAATCTTGAAAGGGGGGCCGTGATCAGTGTCCAAAAGGGTGCCTGGAAAGAAGAAGGCGTTTCTATTGAAAATGACAATCCTCTCCCTTTAACCCATCTTCCATGGAAGAGCTCTTGGGAGCCAGAGAAGACAAAGGTTATAGGTATCATCGAGGAAAGTTTGGAAGGGGAAGATATCACCAAGGCAGATATTTTGGTCTCCGTTGGTCGAGGCTTAGGAGATGTTGAAAATCTTCCTAAAATGAAAGAATTAGGAGAAAAATTGGGAGGCATGATCTCATGTTCTCGTCCGGTTGTAGACTTGGGATGGCTACCTTCAAGTCGGCAGGTTGGGATTTCTGGTAAGACGGTCTCTCCTGTCATCTACATTGCCTTAGGCATCTCTGGCCAGGCAAACCATACCGCAGGGATGGATGCATCACGAATCATTATTGCTGTGAACAAGGATCCGAACGCCCCAATTTTCAATGTGGCCCATTATGGTATCGTGGACGACATCTTAGAGTTTGTTCCGGAATTTCTAAGGCGACTCGAAGAGAAAAAAGAATCTTAGCCTTATCATCAACCTAAGAATAATAAGAGTTAAATAAAGAAAGGAAAGATTTTATGTATGGATATCGCGGAAAGATTGGGATTTTGGTGCCCAGTATCAATACCACCATGGAAATGGATTTTCATCGAATGGTACCAGAAGGCATATCTGTCCATACTGCAAGGATCAGTTGGGAGGCACCCGAGTCATCGGTAGACGCTTTACGAGAGATGACAGATAAAGCTATTGAAGCTGCCAAAGATGTTGCGGCTGCTCACGTAGATGTTGTTATCTATGGTTGTACAAGCGGGAGTTTTTTTAAAGGGATTACCTGGGACAAGGAACTGAGCGAGATCATTGCTCGGGAGGTTAAAGTCCCAGCGATCACCACCTCTTCCGCCATGGTAGAGGGGTTAAGGGAAATGGGGATCAAAAAGGTTTCGGTTGCCACTCCTTATTCTGAAGAGGTGGATAAAAAACTGATCGCATTCTTAGAGGGGAATGGGTTTCAGGTGATGAGATTGGAGAGCCTTCGCCAAAAGGATGTATGGGAACATGCCCGCAATGCCCCTTTTCTCCTTTATCAGTTAGGAAAGAAGGCTTTTGTGCCTGAATCGGATGGGGTTTTTATCTCCTGTACTCAGTTAAGGGCGGCGGAGATTGCAGAACAGTTAGAGAAAGATATAGGTAAACCTGTGGTAACGGCAGTCCAGGCTTCACTGTGGTTGGCCCTAAAAACTTTGGGTTTCAAATCTCCTGTCAGTGGTTATGGAATGCTTTTGACAAGGTTGTAAAGAGGAGGAGAAGGCAGACAATTTGATGGAGAACGGTTTCCGAAAAGTTTTACGACACGCCATAAAATAAAACAATGTGGGACCTCTAAAAAGGATGGCCTTCCTATAATCTAATTATTATGATACAATGAACAGTAGTGGCTGCAAAAAAAACTCACATACTTGAAAGGCTCCAAAATGTTTTTCTCTCTCCTTATAGGGGTTCCTCTTTTTGTTTCCCTGTGTCAGAAAGACTTCTTTCGCACCTCAACAACAGATTCGATTTGTATGGTTTTTAATTATTCCGTTTTAAAAGCACGAGGTTCAGAGCCAAGAAGGAGGTGAAAAGTTCGACAGGCCCAGTTTAAACCATTATCTTCAAATGAATAAAATCCAAATAAAGGAGGTAAGTTGCCATGTGTAAAGCAAAAGGGTGGTTATTTACGATTTTATTGATCATTTTTTTATTAACGGGATGGGTCGCTCAAGTCCAATCTCAGGAAAAGTATCCCACAAGGGCGATTGATCTCATCATTCCATTCGCTCCTGGTGCTTCAACGGATTTGGTGGCTCGAATCGCGGCAGATTATCTGAATAAAATTTGGAAAGTACCCGTGAATGTGATTAACAAACCTGGTGGTAATACTGTCCCTGCCTGTCTTGAGGTCTATAGTGCAAAACCAGACGGCTACACATTGCTAGTGGATAACAATCCAAGTAGCTCTATGACGCCGATAGTGGTTAAAAAACTTCCTTATAAGATCATGGATCGGGCCTTCATTGCCATAATATCTGAAGTTCCAATGGTTCCGATTGTTCATTCAGGCTCTCCTTTTAAGAGCTTGAAAGACCTTGAAATTGAGGCTAAGAAAGATCCTGAAAGTTTCACATGGACTTCCCTTGGTGGCGCCGGTGCTCAGGATTTTACCTGTAGACAGTTTTTAAAAGCAATTGGGATAGATGTTACAAAGACGAAACCTGTGATGGCTCCAGGTGGAGCTCCAGCTGTCGCCCTCACTGCTGGCGGTCATGTGAAAATGGGCGTGGGAACCACAAGTGGAGCTCTTCCCGCTATTAAAGCGGGGACGGTAAGGCCACTGGCCATAACGAGTAAGACGAGGGAGCCAAATCTTCCTGATGTTCCAACCACTGCGGAATTGGGCTACCCCACAGTAAGCTGCATATATTGGATTGGTTTTTCAGGGCCACCGAACCTTCCTTCCCATATTATTGAGAATTTTGATAAGGCTTTGCAAGAAATGCTAAAGGATCCGATGGTCCTTTCTAGATTAGACAAAATTATGGCAATGCCATCTTACAAGAATGCTCAGGAGATGAGGGAGTTCGTCATGAAGGAGGCCGAAGAGGTGGCCATATTGTGGGGTCTAAAGTAAGACTTCACAGAAGTGAGGAAGACCATATTCTTTAGGTGAGGGGCAATGTTTAGCCTTTAACCTTAAAAAGAGTGAAGAACTCACAGGAAAGGAGGGAGTCAAGATGAGTCGAGAAAAGATAAAGATATTGGTGTGTTTATTTTTAGTATTATCCTTGATGACCATTGTATTGAGTCATCCAGCCCAATCTCAGGAGAAATATCCAACAAGAGCCATTGAGATCATCGTTCCGTTTGCTCCAGGTGCTTCGACGGATTTGGTGAACCGTATCATAGCAGCCTATTTGAACAGAAAATGGGGTGTTCCCATGAACGTGGTCAACAAGCCCGGTGGTAACACTGTCCCCGCCTGTTTGGAAGTCTATCGAGCAAAACCTGACGGCTATACACTCCTGGCGGATAATAACCCAAGCAGCTCCATGACGCCAATTGTTGTCAAAGATCTCCCCTATAAAATCATGGATCGAACCTTTATCGCCATGACTGCCATCAGCCCGATGGCCATTATCGTGCATTCTCCGTCCCCTTATAAAAGCCTGAAAGATCTTGAAGTGGAGGCTAAAAAGGACCCAGAAAATTTCACATGGACTTCATTGGGAGGTGCCGGTGGCCATGACTTTACCACAAGGCAGTTTTTTAAGGCAATTGGTATTGATGTTTCGAAAACAAAACCTGTTATGGTACCGGGTGGAGCTCCAGCGGTTTCCCTGACTGCTGGCGGTCATGTGAAGATGGGTTTGGGGACTGTTAGTGCATGCCTTCCGGCGATCAAAGGCGGGACGGTAAGGGCTCTGGTTGTTACGAGTAAACAGAGATGGCCAGATTTACCAGATGTCCCTACTACTTTGGAGTTGGGCTATCCGACAGTAGACCACCATTATTGGATGGGCATTTCAGGAACACCAAAACTGCCATCTCATATTGTGGAGATATGGGATAAGGTATTGCAAGAAATGCTAAAGGACCCTGAAATTATATCCAAGGTGAAAAGCATTGGAGCAGTACCCTTTTACCACAATGCCCAGGAGATGAGAGAATTTGTGATGAAAGAGACTGAAGAAGTAAGAGAATTATGGGGTTTGAAGTAAATCTTCAGCAAGGAGGAGAGTGCTGTGAATCAAACGAAAAGATGGTTGCTGTGGGGTTTACTATCTACATTAATTATCGGTTATTTAACTGGATCAAGCAATCCAGTCCAATCCCAAGAGAAATATCCAACCCGACCCATTGAGATCATCGTTCCGTATGCTCCTGGCGGTGGTACGGATTTATCTGCCCGGATACTGGCTGGTTATTTGAGTAAAAGATGGGCTGTTCCTGTTAATGTAGTGAACAAGCCTGGAGGAAATACAGTCCCGGCCTGTCTGGAAGTTTACCGCGCAGCCCCGGATGGATACACGATGTTACAGGATGGTCTTGGAAGCGGTCCCCTGCTTGAAGTAGTTGTAAAGAACCTACCTTTTAAGATCATGGATCGAACATTTATTGGGGTTACCACAGGCGTGGCGATGTTCATTGTCGTACCTCCCAGCACTCCATTTATGACCATGAAGGACCTCGATGTTGAAGCCAAGAAGGACCCTGGCAATTTCTCATGGACTTCCCTGGGAGGTGCTGCCGCTCAAGACTACACAGGCAGAAAATTCTTAAAGGTAATCGGTGTAGATGTTCATAAGACGAAACCCATCATGAGCCAGGGCGCATCTCAGGCTATTGTCCTAACTGCTGGAGGTAATGTAAAGATGGGTGTCGGTTCGACGAGTGCCAGTCTTCCTGCCATTAAGGGAAAGACAGTCAGAGGGATAGCTACAACGAGTAAGCAAAGGTGGCCAGACTTGCCGGACGTACCCACCACTGCAGAACAAGGCTATTCAGCGGTTGATGTTCAGGACCGATATGGCCCTTCAGGACCACCGAACTTACCTTCCCATGTTGTTGAAATATGGAACAAGGCTTTGGAAGAGATGGTAAAGGATCTGGAGGTTCTTACTAAAATGAGAAATACCGGATTTACACCATTTTACCTAAATGCTCGGGAGGTCAGAGAACAGGTCATAAAGGAAACTGAAGAAGTAAGAGAATTGTGGGGTTTAAAATAAAATTGAGTCATGGAGAAAGGGGGAAAGTGCTATGTACAAGACAAAAAGTTGTTTTTTGATTTTGGTGCTCATGTTGATCATAATCGGATGGTTTGGAGAAACACAATCCCAGGAGAAGTATCCTACAAGAGCCATTGAGATCATCGTTCCATTCGCTCCTGGTGGTGGGACGGATTTGGCAGCTCGGATTGTAGCTGGTTATGTGAGCAAAAAATGGGGCATACCTGTAAATGTGGTCAACAAACCAGGTGGAAACACCATTCCAGCCTGTCTCGAAGTCTATAATGCAAAACCAGACGGTTATACTTTACTGGGTGATAGCCAATCAAGCACCTCCGCCCTGGGGGCAGCTGTCAAAAATCTGCCCTTTAAGGTGATGGACCGAACCTTTATCGGCATGACCTCCATCGGTCCTTTTTTCCTAATGGTGTCTCCAACCTCTCCCTTTAACAATTTGAAAGAACTTGCAGATGAGGCTAGGAAAGAGCCTGAAAATTTTACATGGACTTCAACAGGTGGCGCAAGCGGTCTGGACTTCACCGGAAGGCAGTTTTTTAAGGCAATTGGTGTTGATGTTCCGAAAACAAAACCTGTTATGGTACCGGGTGGAGCTCCAGCCGTTTCCCTGACTGCTGGCGGTCATGTGAAAATGGGGCTGGGTGCTAGCTCAGCTATGCCTGCTATTAAAGGAGGGATGGTAAAGACGCTTGCCATAACGACCAAAACGAGATGGCCAGACCTACCAAATATCCCTACCACTGAAGAACAGGGATTTCCCACAATAGATGTCCAATACTGGACAGGTCTTTCTGGCCCACCGAAACTGCCTTCCCATATTGTTGAAAAGTGGGATAAGATATTACAGGAGGCGTTAAAGGATCCGGATATTGTCTCTGCAATGAGAAATATTGGGGTGCTCCCGTTTTACCGCAATGAAAATGGAACAAAGGAATATGTCATAAAAGAGATTGAGGAAGTGAATACGTTGTGGGGATTGAAGTAAGTAGGGTGATAACGTTCACGACATCGTGGACAAATTTAATGCTCAGGACATCGTGGAAAA
>JASEIE010000077.1 GCA_030024065.1 Thermodesulfobacteriota bacterium | reverse complement strand
TGCCTATGGATGTTTGGCCACGAAAAACTATTCCATCGGGCAATTTGTGGGGGCTGAGAAAATCTCCGGTGAGCATATGGTTGAGTTGATGAAAAAGCGGCCCAATGGTCAACATGTGCATCGCTGCATGGATGGTTGCATTATCAATTGTTCTAATATTTTTACAGATGAAAACGGCAAAATTATCGTTTCAGGTCTTGAGTATGAGACGATCGGTTTGGTGGGTTCAAACTGTATGATTGATGACATTGATATCATCGCTCAGATCAATCGAGTTTGCAATGACGTGGGGGTGGATACGATGGATGTGGGTGGGGTGCTTGCAGTAGCTATGGAGGCTGGCTTGCTAGCATGGGGAGATGGAAAGGCAGCTCTTAATCTTGTCAAAGAAGTCGGGAAGAAGACTGAAAAGGGTTTGATGATTGGCAACGGATGCAGATTTTCGGGGGAGAAGTTAGGAGTGAAAAGGATTCCTCATGTGAAAGGCCAGTGTTTAGCGGCTTATGATCCTCGGGGGTTAAAAGGCACAGGCGTGACCTATGCCACTTCAACAATGGGGGCTGACCATACCTGTGGAAATGCCATTCCGAATCCTGCAAACCCTGCATACAATCCAGGTGCTCCCACCGGGCAGGGTCCTGTATCGCAGTTTTTGCAAATCTATTTTGCTGCCATTGATAGTCTTGGGATGTGCCTTTTTGCTTCTCTGCCCCTTTTAGATATCCCTGAATTGCAGAAAAATCTTATTTCGTGTGTTGCGGCAAAGATAGGTGAGTCTCTGGATGAAAATTATTTACTCGATTTGGGAAAATCGGTCTTAAGAAGCGAGAGAAAATTCAACGAGGCTGTAGGTTTTACAGAGAAAGATGATCGGTTACCAAGATTTTTCTTAGAGGAGAAACTGCTACCCAGTGGCAATGTTTTTGATGTTCCCGTGGAAGAGATCGATGGCGTTCATAAACTTTAGAGGAAGGATAGAGTAATTAATGAACAGAATTTACAGAAGCGTATTTCAAGAAGATTCAAAACAATTAGTGATTTGAAATAGGAATGACAACGGATTTTCTGCTATTGACATTATTGGAGAAATTAAATAGCCTACTTGACAAAAACTTTACCAGGATAGGAGGTGAAAAGCGATGATAGAAAGAACAACGATGGTTCTGCCCCCACCCGCCCAGGTAGGTGTGGTAGTGAAGAATCTTAAGGAAGCGATTGATTTTTATTCGGAGAAGTTTGGGATTGGGCCCTTTCAGGTGATCGAATTTGCCCCTGCGAAACATTGGCTCAAGGGGAAACCATCCCCCATTCGTCTTAATATCGGATTATGTCAATGGGGGACATTGATGCTCGAACTCATTGAGGTCATAGAAGGGGACATCCCACACAAATGGTTTCTGGAACAAAAAGGGGAAGGTCTGCAGCACCTTGGTTTCATTGTGGACAACTACGACAAATGGATGCATTACCTAAAGGAGAATGGAATTGAGGTTTTAATGAACGCTGAGACCGACGTGGAAGGGATGGGGCACGTCCGTGCAGCTTATGTTGAGTCGAACCGTATCGGCGGAGTATTGTTTGAATTAATTGAAATTACACCGAAGTAGACTTCGGTGGGAAAGGAGGAGAATTATGGCTTTGAAAAATGAAAAACTGATCGAACTTTATCGGAAGATGTTACTCACCCGCGAAATGGAGCAGAAGCATGGTCAGCTTTTGAAGGAAGGTAAAATTCAACTCATGTCACACTTTGGGACCGGGCAGGAGGCCGTGTCTGTGGGAATTACAGGACCTTTAAGGAAGGAGGACATTCTCTTTGGAACCCATCGTGGCGTAGGTGAGTATATTGGCAAGGGGATGAGTGCTAAAGATATCTGGTTAGAATACATGGGAAAAAAGGCAGGGCCCTGTAAGGGAAAAGGGGCCCTTCATTTGGCTGACCGAAAGGTCAACATTCCAGGCCTAGTCTCAAGTCTCGGGGCTGATTTCTCCATCGCTGTGGGAACAGCCCTTGCTTCCAAGATGAAAAATATCGACCAGGTCACCCTTTACTTTGTCGGCGAAGGGACATGTAACCAGGGTGATGCCGGTCCCTCGATGTGCATGGCTGCCCTTTGGAAGATACCGATTGTATTCGCTGTCTGCACGAATCAATTCTGCGAGATGTCTTACATGTGCGAACATTTCCCTACCGAGGACGTGGCTCCGCGGGCAGCAGGCTATGGGATACCCTATGAGGTTGTGGATGGCCAAGATATTGAGGTTACTTACACAGTAACAGAAAAGGCTGTCGAGTATGCCCGCAGTGGGAAAGGGCCCTACCTGGTTGAATTTAAGACTTTTCGAATGGCCCTGCACTTCTCCGGTGATCCAGGCGGTTATGTGAAACAGGAGGATCTTGAAAAATGGGGCAAGAGGGACCCTATCGATCTATGTCAGCGTAAACTGCTTGACAGGAAGATCTTAACACCGAAGGATGATCAGAAGCTCAGGGATGAAGTTGGGGCAGAGGTAGAAGAAGCAGTGGCCAATGCATTTGCAAGTCCTGATCCGACAATGGAGGATCTATTCGAAGACCTCTATGCACAGAAGGGGGTGATCTACTAATGAGCAAGACCATTACTTTCTTACAGGCTCTTAATGAAGCGATGGCTGAGGAGATGCGCCGGGACCCTAGCGTTTTTATTCTCGGTGAGGATGTGCGAATTGGGGCCTTTGGGCAAACCTCAGGATTGATTAAAGAATTTGGACCTGAAAGGGTGTTAAACACTCCTATTGCGGAGAATGCCATTACGGGTGTGGCTATGGGCGCAGCGCTGAATGGTATGCGGCCGGTTTTGGAATTGATGTTCTGTGATTTTGCGATGCTGGCCATGGATCAGATTTGCAACCATTTAGGACAGTGGCGATACGTGACAGGGAACCAATACTCCATTCCAGTAACTATCCGCACAGCAGTAGGAGCGGGATTTCGAATGGCCTACGGCCATTCCCAGTGTCTGGAATCCCAGTTCATCCAGGCACCCGGATTGATTATGGTTGCTCCTTCAACCCCTCACGATGCCAAAGGTCTTCTGAAGAATGCCATCCGCAGTGACGATCCGGTAATAGTTTTTGAACACAAAAAACTTATCCTTGGAGGTGTGACAGGGGAAGTTCCCCAGGACGATTATATCGTTCCCTTTGGAGAAGCCGTCATTCGAAAAAAGGGGAAAGATGTCACAGTAGTGGCAACAATGTTCATGGTGTACGAGGCCCTAAACGCAGCTCAAGAGTTGGCGAAAGAGGGTATTGACATTGAGGTTATCGATCTCAGAACGATCGTACCATTGGATAGAGATACCATTTTTGAATCCCTCGAAAAGACCGGTCGCCTGGTCACAGTTGAGGAAGGGAGAATCCGTGGGGGCATAGGCGCTGAAATTGCCGCTTTAGTTGCAGGTGATGGATTTAACCTTCTTAAGGCCCCTGTGCAACGGGTTGCCTCACCAATGATCCCGATCCCCGGCAGCCCGATACTGGAAGATTTATATCTTCCCAATAAAGATACTATTATTCGGGCAGTGAAGCGTATTCTTTAAACATAATCTTTAAAGGGAGGTGGACGCGATGAAAAACAGAAAGATCTTATTCATTTTTTTTGCCTTATCGCTTGCAGCATTTTTTACTTTCAGCAGGACAGCCATCACCGGACCCGAGAAGAAGGAACCTCTTCGTATCGGGGTAAATCTTGAATTCACCGGTCCGTTGGGTGACTTGCTTAACGCGGTCAAGTATGGTCTTGAAGTGGAAAAAGACCGGGTCAATGCTGGAGGAGGGATCAATGGCCGTCCCATAGAACTCGTCTATCGGGACAATGCAATGGACGGAGCCAAGGCCGTTGGTTTCATCACAGAATTTGCCCAGGATAAGAGCATCCTGGCTATGATAGGGCCCCTTTATAGTACATTCACAGCCATCATGACACCAGCGGCTGAAAAGAATAAGCTGCCTCAAATCGTCCTCTGCCCGAGCAGTCCTGAAGACCGAAAAAATCGCTATAAATGGTCTTTTAATATTGCTCAGGCAGATACCATCGTAGCCGAAAGGCTACTGGACCTCATTCGGTTCAGGGGGTACAAGAGAATTCTGGCCCTTCATGACCAAGATCCATGTTATATAGCGATCGCCCAGAACCTGAAAGAATATGCGAAGAAATATGGCATCACGGTCCATATCCCTGATGTGACTTTTCGTACCACAGATGTGGATATCACTCCACAATGGATAAAATTGAAACCCATTTTGGAGAAGGAAAAAATCGATTGCATCTTCCTGGATACGAATGGTGCTACTGGTTCCATTGCCCTCAAGAATATGCAGACCCTCGGGATCAATTATCCGGTCATCGCTCCCCATGGCTTCGGTTTTGGGTTCACATTGGTCTTGGGCAAAGGGGTCACCGAAGGGGTGGAATTGGTATCGGGGAAAGTCTGTGTTTGGAAGGATCTGGACGATAAAGATCCACAGAAACCTGTTATGGCTGCCTTCGATGCTGTCCTCAAAGAAAAATATAAGTTTCAAGCAGAACAACTCAGTGGCCATAGTTATGATGCCATTCAAATCCTGGCCCAGGCACTGAAACGCTGTGGAAAGACGGTCACGAGGGATAGGCTCCGAGAAGAGATTGAAAAAACAAAAAACTTTATCGGTATCACGGGCATCTATAATTACAGTCCCAAAGATCATGACGGCCTGACAAAGAAAGCGTTAGCCCTTATCCGGATTCAAGACAATCAATTTCGGAGAATCATGGTGCCAAGAGAATATGATTAACGAGATTAAAGGGGTTTGGAAGAAAAAGGTGTTTTTTTCTTTCAACCCCTTTTTCTTCAGCTATTAGGGATCCAATCCGTGGGAATCCAATTCCTTCAATTCTTTTTGGTCGGGATTACAATCGGTGCTGTTTATGCAATGATCGCCCTTGGCTTTACGACCATATTTAGATCCTCAAATATCATTAACTTCGCTCAGGGTGAATTTGTCATGCTCGGGGGAGTGGTGACTCTTTTCTTAATAAAAACTCTGGGATTTCCATATCCGATAGCCGCTTTGTCGGCCATTGTGGTGGTAAGCTTCATCGGTTTTGGAATGGAAAAGCTGGTCATCTATCCAATCCGAAGAGCTCCAGTTTTGATTATGGTCATGGCCACACTTGGGGCTTCCATATTCATCAGTCAGGCGATCGGGGTCCTTTGGGGAAGAGCCCCTTTTACTTTGCCGCCGATTTACGGTGGCAAGCCGATACCCATCGCCGGAATTTTTATTGCCCCGCAGAGTTTATGGGTCCTCGGAGTAACCGTTCTCGTACTATTTGCTTTGCACATTTTCTCCTATCATACTATCGTAGGAAAGGCTATGGAGGCGAGTTCAACAGACCCCGTGGCCGCTAAACTGGTAGGGATCCCTATTGATCTGATGGTCCTTTTCGCATTTGGAGTAAGTGCAGCAGTGGGTGCGGTAGCTGGGATTCTGATCGCTCCCATTTTCTATCTTCGATTTGACTCCGGAGCCCTTTTGGCATTGAAAGGTTTTGTCGCGGCTGTTCTCGGAGGGTGGGGAAAAGGCACAGGGGCTGTTCTCGGTGGTTTTGTTCTTGGAGTTATGGAGTCATTGAGCGTAGGTTTTATTTCCTCTACTTACAAAGACATGGTGGCCTTTTTAGCATTGCTCCTCATCCTATATTTCCGACCCAGGGGTATTTTGGGTTCCGAGGTTAATGGTTGAAGCCGTAACCACCCATGGGGTCAAAAGTTCTTCTCGCATTTTCGAAGAGTAACTTATACTATTATTCGATCGATAATACATGGGAATCCTTAGAAAAAAAACCTTTTGGTACTGTTTTCTAATAGGGATCCTTCCCCTCTTGTATCAGGGACCACATTTTTATTACGTGATGAGCTTAATTGCTATTTATTCCATAATATCTTTGGGGATGAGCCTGCTGTTGGGGTATGCTGGACAGATCTCCCTTGGACATGCCGCCTTTTTCGGAATCGGAGCCTACACCTCCGCCATCTTAACTGTGATCTATGGGTGGCCAACTACTGCAGCCCTTTTTGCTTCGGTAATCATCACTGCCCTTATCGCTTACCTTATTGGAAAACCGATCCTGAAATTAAGGAGCTATTTTCTGGCTCTGGCAACCCTTGGTTTCGGGGAAATATTCTTTATTTTCGCCGCAGAAACCAAATCATTGACACGGGGATGGGTAGGTATCGGAGGTATTCCCTGGTTTTCCATCTTTGGTTTTGAATTTGATAACAATATCAGGATTTATTATCTCACATGGAGCGTTTTGTTAGGACTCTCTCTTTACTCTTATCATCTGGTGAGGTCCCGTTCGGGTAGGGCACTTCGCGCAATCTGTACGGATGAAATCGCCTCCTCGACATTGGGTATTGATGTGGCTGATTTCAAGGTGAAGATTTTTACATTGAGCGGAGCCTATGCGGGATTAGCCGGGTCTCTTTTCGCCTTCTTCTTTTCGACGGTGGTTCCCACCTCATTTACTGTGAGCCTATCCATCTATATCGTGATCGTTGTCATCATCGGAGGAATGGGGACGTTAGAAGGACCTGTCATTGGTGCACTCATTCTTACATGGTTGACGGACTGGTTGAGTCAATTTGCACAATACAGCATGGTGATCTACGGTTTTCTTTTAATCCTGATCTTGATTTTTATGCCTCAAGGAATTCAACCGGCCATGAATAGATTATTTCGCCGATTTGTCAAAATGGGGAACCTCCATGCTGGTTCTGGAAAATGTAGTCAAAGATTTTAATGGCCTTCGGGCTCTAAATATGGTCTCCCTTCAGGTTGAGGAGGGAATGATTAAAGCCCTGATCGGTCCTAACGGGGCAGGAAAGACCACTATCTTCAATTTAATTACAGGGGTTGCTAAGGCTACATCTGGAAAGATGTATTTTCTGGGGAAGGAGATTTCACGAATGCCTCCTCATGAAATTGCTTCTCTTGGCATCGGACGTACATTCCAGTTGCTGAGGCTCTTTGAGAACATGTCTGTTCTTGAAAATGTGATGACCGGAGGGCATTTGCATCAGAAGACCGGTTTTCTCGAATCAGGTTTATGGCTTCCAAAAGTTAAGAGAGAAGAACTCCAGACTCGGGAGGATTCTTTTGAATTATTAAAATTTGTGGGACTTTTAGAAAAAGCAGATTTTCTGGCTACCAGCCTCTCCTATGGAGAGAAAAGGCTTCTTGAGGTTGCCCGGACTTTGGCTTCAAGGCCTAAGCTCCTGCTTTTGGACGAACCCGCTGCGGGCATGAATACCAGTGAAGCTGAGATCTTGGCCAAAAAGATTCGCGAGATCAGAGAAAAAGGTGTCACCCTTTTCATCGTTGAGCATAATATGGGACTGGTTATGAATATTTCTGATGAGATCACGGTGATGAATTATGGAAAAATCATCGCTAATGGAAGACCTGAAGAAATCCAAAATGACCCCCACGTCATCGAAGCATATCTAGGGGGGAAATTCGAAAATGCTTAGATTACAAGGTGTATCCACTTACTATGGAGACATTTGTGTATTAAACAAGGTTTCCATCAATGTTTTCCAAAACGAGATTGTCGCCATTGTCGGCTCCAATGGGGCAGGAAAAACGACCCTTTTAAATACCACTTCTGGGATACTGATCCCCCGAGAAGGCCATATCCTGTTTCAAGGGGAAGATATCTCAAACATGTGTCCTGAAAAGAGAGTGAAGAAGGGGTTATGTCAGGTTCCGGAGGGGAGACATATATTTCCGACTTTATCTGTACAGGATAATTTGAAAATGGGTGCTTACGTCCGATTTAATAGAAATTCCAGAAATGAGATTACAAAAGGCATGGAGTTTGTCTACCGGATATTTCCTATTCTTGGGGAAAGGAAAAGGCAGAAAGGGGGGACACTAAGTGGGGGTGAACAGCAGATGCTGGCCATTGGGCGAGCCCTCATGTCCAAACCTAAGGTTATGCTCTTAGATGAACCCTCTATGGGACTTGCCCCGTTAATCATTATAGCGATTTTCAAAGTTTTAAGAGAATTGAATGAAGATGGGTTGACACTTCTTTTGGTGGAGCAGAACGTAGAAATTTCACTTTCCATTGCTAATCGTGGTTATGTCTTGAAGACAGGAGAAGTTAGCCTCGAAGACACCGGGGAAAATCTTTTTAATAACCCGGAGGTGAAGCAGATTTATTTAGGAAAATAGGAGGTGAGGGTGTGATGAGATTGAAAGACCAGGTTGCTGTAGTGACAGGAGGTGGAGGTGGCCTGGGTGAAGGAATCTGTCTTTGCCTGGCTAGGGAGGGTGCCCACGTGGTCGTAAGTGATTTGAAACTAGATATGGCAGAGAAAGTAGCCGCAAGGATGAAAGAAATGGGACGAGGATCATTAGCTGTCCAAACCGATGTTCGCATCGCTAATGAATGTAAGAACCTAATTGAGAAAAGCCTCAAAAAGATGGAGCGGATCGACATTCTGGTATGTGCCGCTGGTGTTGGAGGGTTTGTATATCGGGGCGACTCGGGAGAACCGCTTACATTAGAGACTGTTTCTGAGGAGGAATGGGACCTTACCATTGATGTTAACCTCAAAGGCGTCTTTCTGTGTAATCGTGCCATCGCCCCATACTTTAAACAGCAGAAGAGAGGGAAGATCATCAATATTTCTTCCGTTGCTGGGCGTAAAGGGATCGATTGGATCCCTCACTATTCAGCCAGTAAAGCAGGTGTAATCGTCCTGACCCAAGCGGTTGCTTTGCAGTTAGCTCCTTATAGCATCAACGTGAACACCATCTGTCCTGGCGTGATCTGGACACCTATGTGGGAGGTGGGGGCTAGGGTGTTGTCTCAATCCTATCCCCCATTCAAAGGAATGAATCCAGGTGAAGTTTTTAAAACGGTGGTCCAAAACATGATTCCATTCCAAAGACCTCAGACTCCTGAAGATATTGGTAATGCAGTGGTTTTTCTATCCTCTGATGATGCCAGGGAGATTACCGGTCAAGCTATCAATGTTGATGGTGGGGCTATTTTTAACTAAATCGCCCAGGTGAAAGGAGGGTTTTCAACCATGAGAGTTCCGGTTTTAGTAGGTCTTGCAAAGATCGAATTTCAAGACAAACCTAAGCCTGAGGTCCAATCGGGCGATGTCTTGGTGAAAGTTGAATACTGCGGTATCTGCGGCTCAGATGTCCATGGCTATCTGAACGGGATCTTGGTTCCAATTGGAACGGTCATGGGGCATGAGTGTTGTGGTGTCGTAACCGAGGTGGGGGAGGAGGTTCAAAATTTCCAACCGGGTGATAGAGTGGTGGTCAAACCAATTGCCCAATGCGGGAAGTGCTACTGGTGTTGTAGAGGACAATATTCCCTCTGCCCCCAGGCTCTTGGAAGGGCCATTGGTATCTCACCGAATAATGACGGGGCTTTTGCTGAATATGTCAGAATCCGGTATCCTGACGAAATGCTCTTCAAATTGCCTTCAAGCGTTTCTTTTAAAGAAGCGGCCCTTATTGAACCTCTTGCCACTTCCCTCCATGGAGTACGCCTGTCTCGATTTAAACCCGGAGATTCTGTTGTGATTATTGGGGCTGGTATGATTGGTCTGGGGGTCCTCCAGTTTTTGATGCTGGGAGGGGCTGGCAAGATTATTGTTTTGGAGATTTCTTCCACAAAATCCGAGACCGCACGAAATTTGGGAGCCGATGTTGCCCTGAATCCATTTTCCGAAGGGAAGGGCTTAAGAGAGCACATATTTGATCTCACAGATGGGATTGGAGCAGACATTGTTTTTGACTGCGCAGGGGTACCCTTTTCATTCCAGACCTCCATTAACTACGTCAAAAGCGGCGGCCAGGTTATGGTAATAGGCATCAATGACAGTGAAGTGCTGATAAATCCTTTTATGCTGGTGCTATGGGAGGTGGAGATGAAGGGTGTTTTGGGCTACTACGATGAGTTCAAGTATGTGATCGAATTTCTGCATCAAAAAAGAATAAATACTGGATTATTCATTTCTGAGGTTATTCCGTTGGCTGACATAAGAGAAAAGGGTTTTAAACAACTGCTCACCTCCCATGAGAAGGTCAAGATCCTTGTGAAACCCTAACGTCGCTTCCTAAAAAAGTAAGAAAAGGAGTTATACTGTGATTACACCGATCAGGGTACCCAAGTTAGGAATGACACAAGATAGTATCACCGTAGTAAAATGGCTGAAGGCCGATGGAGAGGTGGTTGAAAAAGGCGAAACAGTCGTCGTAATCGAAACAGCAAAGGTTAGCTATGAGGTAGAAGCAGCTGCTTCGGGCCTCGTTTTCAGCTTACGAAATATGAACGATAAGGTGAGAATTGGGGAAATATTAGGTGTTGTGGCCGATGGCCCAGAGGAATTCGAAGCATACAAGCTTGAATTGTCGAAGGAAAAGGAAGCCCGGGGCGAATTCTTATTTGAAGAGGGAGAGGAGAAAGAAGGGGTCCGCATTTCTTTTGAAGAAGGAGAAGAAAAAGAGAAAGGAGTAATTCCCGTCTCGCGAACACAAATCTTCGGTGACAGGAAGATCTTAAAACGCATCCCTTTCGCAGGCATGCGTCGAAGGATTGCCGAAAATCTTTTTTCAAGTCTTCATAGTGGTGCCCAATTAACCATCGTCTCTGAAACGGACATGACCGAACTTGACCAGTTTCGCCAGGAGTTCATATTGGATCATCCAGAGAACAAGATCACCTTTGTGGATATGCTTGTCAAACTTCTTGCCTTCACTCTTCAAGAGTTTCCTATCATGAACTCGACTCTCGTGGGGAATGAGATCATCTGTTGGGGTGAATATAATATCGGTGTAGCCGTAGCCTTGGAGGACGGTTTGATGGTCCCGGTGGTTCGGAATGCGGATACGAAGAGCTTGTTGATGATTAGTCGTGAAGTCAAAAAGCTTTCTCAAAAAGCTCGTTCCAATGAACTGGAGCCAGCCCATTATAAGGGAGGAACATTTACTTTAAGCAGCGGAGGCAAAGTCGATACAGATATCATTACGCCTATCATTAACCCCCCCGAAAACGCTATCCTGGCCGTTGGGAAGATCGGCCCCAAGCCAGCCGTGCATGCTGGCCAATTAGCGATCCGAACCATGAGCTATCTTTGTTTGACCTTCGATCACCGGGTTATTGATGGGGTCCCGGCGTCGCTCTTCCTGGGGAGGTTGAAAGAGGTCATTGAACATCCCGATCAGTTTCGAAAAATCCTCAGGTAAATGGTGAGATCCTTGAGAAACTGAAGAAGGAAGCGCAAGAAGTAATAAAAAATTTAAGGAGTTCATTGAATGAGCAAAAGGGAGTGTGATCTTCTCGTTGTAGGTGGAGGGCCAGGTGGTTACACCTCGGCCATTAGAGCAGCCCAGAAAGGCCTGAAGGTCATTTTAGTGGAATGTCAAGACTTGGGAGGGACCTGTCTCAATCGAGGCTGCGTGCCCACTAAGTGTCTTCTGGAAGACACGCTCATGATTTCGAGTGTCCGAAATTCTCATTTCATGAAGGGTGACATGAAAATCAACCTCAAACGTATCACCGAACGTAAAGATATGGTGGTGGAGGGTTCGCGCAATTGGGTTAACAGCCTCCTATTAGGAAAGGGAGTGACTGTGTTGAAGGGAGAGGCTTCTTTCACGAGTTCCATATCTGTTGATGTTAAAACCATTGATGGAAAGGCTGAGCAAATATCTCCTCTAAGAACGGTTATAGCCACAGGCGCGCTCGAAAAGTATGATCTTGGTCTGCAGGTGGACAGCGAAAATATCTGGAATACAGAGGATGCTTTGTGGCTCAAAACAGTTCCAAGAACCTTGGCTGTGATTGGGGCAGGCAGTCGTGGTATGGAGTTCGCATCCATTTACCATAACTTGGGTTCGCGGGTTGTGATTATAGACAAAGAAGACCACATCTTGCATAGATTCCCCAAGAGCTTAGCTAATCGGTATAAAAAAACTTTAATTGATCGTCAGATCAAAGTAATGACCCGGACGATGGTTGTGGAGGCCGACCTCACTGGGGGTGAAGGAGTGAGACTGATCCTTAAGGCTGGGAAGGAGGAGCAGGAAATCAAGGTTGATAAAGTGCTTATGACGGGGTCTCGGCAACCCAATTACAAGGGTCTCAATATAGGAGCTGCTGGTTTGCCGTTGAAGGACGGATTATTGGAATATGGACCAGGAATGCAGACTCTTGTGGAAGGCATTTATGTTGTAGGTGATGCCGCTGGCCCACCTTTCCTATCTCATAAGGCTATTACGCAGGCCATCTGTGCAGTGGATCACCTCCTTGGCTTGAATCCTGATGGCCGACCACAGTTTCTCCCGAATTGCATCTGGGGAGATCCAGAGGTTAGTTCAATAGGATTGACCGAAGATGGTGCAGAGAAAGCCGGTCACAAAGTTAAAGTTGGAGAATTTCACTTTGTTGGAAACGGTCGAGCAGGAACTATTGGTAATACGCAGGGCATTGTCAAGATCGTTTCCGATTCGGAAACGGGGACTGTTTTAGGAGTCCATATTATTGGTCCCCAGGCCACAGAACTCATTTCACTGGCTTCACTGACCATGCAAAATGGAGTGGACATCCGCGGGATTAAGAAAACAGTTTTCCCTCATCCCACATTGGGGGAGACATTTTTTGAGGCGGCATTGGACACTGATGGAGAGGCGATTCATCTTGCTTTGGGCCTTTCCGAAAACGAATAACAAATCCATCATACATTTGAGAAAGGTAGGTTCACCCTTTTTTGAGTCAAAGTCATTTTTAAATCAAAAGAGCTACTGATTCAAAAAAACCATGAAATCCAGAGATCCTGGATCGTATTCCCAGGAGGCTTACCTCCTAACAAATCGATCATGAGGGAAAGGAGGAATGCGATGGAGATTATCATTAGGAAGACGAAAAGGGCAATATCATGGTAATGATAAAATTTTCCCACCCACTGGGTGGTCCGATAGAAGGGGGTTTTAACAACAGGTTCTTTTAAATTCCCTTTTCTTTCTTTGAAGTAATAGGGGGAATCAATCCCTGAAAAGAGGATGAGGAACCTCGACCCGACATAGAAGAGAAAGACGAAGCTTCCTGC
>JASEIE010000076.1 GCA_030024065.1 Thermodesulfobacteriota bacterium | reverse complement strand
AGACGATCAACGTAGCCTTTTATTAACGATACGGGCCCTGAACCTAGCATGGTACAGGGCGGGCCTCGTTACCCTTACCGTTAGACGAAACCCATTTTACCTTTATATCATAAGAGAGGCTTGCATTGAATTCAATCAATATTATAAAGTAAAGAGCCATGGAGAAAAGATTTAGCCAGGGGGAAAAGATGGATCTTCTCATCTTCGACATGGATGGGGTTCTGGTCGATGTCTCAAAATCCTACCGCAAGACAATTCAGAAAACCGTCCACATCTATCTCGAAAAGTGTCTGGATTTTAGAATAGAAAAAAGAGGGATGGCCAAGGATGAGGAGATTTCACTCTTTAAATCAGTGGGCGGCTTCAATAATGACTGGGATCTGACCTCAGGTCTTCTCCTCTACCTCCTTTCCATTTCAAATCTCCCGCCCTATTCAAAACAGAAAAGACTTTCAAACATTAAAGAGGTGATTGCTCACCTCAAAAGGGAAGCCTCTATTTTTGAGCCAAATAAAATCGACCTATCCAAAAAGAAACATCTCGCCCGTTTTCTAAAGGAGGTTAGATCCTTCGGCGGAGGATTAAGGGGTGTCCAGCAAGCCTTAATAAATTCCTGGGATGGCTGGATTTACCGATCCGGAGACCTCGATAAAGAGAATCTGGTAAAGCGCATCTTCCAGGAGCTTTATCTCGGCAGGCAATTTACTTCCTGCTACCACCTTACGCCCATTTTTTACAGAGGTCCGGGTTTATATCTCAGGGAAGACCTCTTGATCCCCAGAAGGATTCTCTCCGCCCTGAAGAAGAGAATCCGAATGGGGATTGCCAGCGGCCGCCCCAGGTATGAAGCCGAACTTGCCCTGAAACGATTTCAGCTTCTCCCCTACTTCGACAGTGTCATCACCCTCGATGAATGTATGGAACAAGAACAACGCCTTCTCCATACGACTGGGAAAAGGGCGAACCTGTTAAAACCCCATCCTTATTCAATTCTGAGAGCGATTGAGGAGATCGGCATTCCCAACCCTTGTTGCGGATATATTGGTGATGTGGTGGATGATATGGTGGCCACAAAAGCGGCTAAAAGAAAACTCGATATGGTTGCCATTGGATTTCTCGGCGGCCGGATCAATCGGAGGACGACGAGAGATTCCCTCGTCCGGGCCGGCGCCAACCTGATCATAGAAAGGCCCAAACAACTCCTTCGACTCCTTCGACTTGTTGACTAAATGATCGAAGTCTCTTACGGTTTATTATTCCGATTAATTAACCCCGTAAAGTGTATAATTTGGTTTTGGTGACCCCAAGTCTTCTCCAGGGGGGGTTCACTGGTATCAAAGATTCTCCAGTCACTGATTGGAGAATTGGATGACGGTCGCGATAAGTGAGGTAGACCTGCCGAAACAGGTCCAGATTTGAGTAGCCAAAACCTCGCCCAAATCGAGATTAAAGGCTGCCGTGGCGATGATTGGATGAACCCATCTTTCAAGAAGACAAAGGTCCCACAAAGCGCATCCTCCTACGCAGTTTGTTCTGCAACGGAGGACATGTAGCGCATAGAGCATAATAAAATTCTGATGTCTTTAAATTTCAAAAATCATTGGACTGGCTGAAAATCGACCGAAATTGGCAGTCGCTGGACGATTCGTCTATTTTTTAGACCTAATCTTGTCTGATGTCAATAACAAAAAACCACCCCAAAATAGACATTCGAAAGATCAAACCTAATAACTTCCCCTCCCTTGGCGACTGTGTCGCAATGGGGAAATAGTAAAAAATGTCATGCTGAACTTGTTTCAGCATCTAATAAATTCAATGAGTTACGAGACCCTGAACCAAGTTCAGGGTGACAAAAAGGCGATTGCGACACAGTCTCTTGGCGGGAGGGCCTGCCTGCCGGAGGCAGGGATGGAGGGGAGGGGGTACCCAATGGGTGATATGACACCCTCACCCCATTTTTAAGACCGGTAGGAGGCGTTGATTTTGACATAATCTAAAGAGAGATCGGTGGTGAGAAGTGAAAAAAAGGACTTTCCTTTATGAAGATCAACAGTAACCTTAAAGGACTTCTTTTTGATGACCTCTGCGGCTTTCTCTTCTAATCGAGCCCCCACTCCCATCCCGTTTTTCACGATTGGAGCCTGATCAAAGGAAACATTGATTCGATTCGGATTGATTGGGATGCCGCAGTGGCCCAGGGCGCAAAGAATCCTTCCCCAATTAGCATCTTCTCCGAAGAAAGCGGTTTTCACCAGCGGGGAGTGGGCAATGGCATAGGCCGCTTTCTTGGCATCCTCTCTATTTTGCGCACCTCTGATCACAATCTCGATAAATTTCGTCGCTCCCTCTCCATCCTTTACGACACTCTTGGCCAGCTCCTGACAAACCTCTTTAAGCATAGAGAGAAAGATTTCACCCTCTCGATCCCTTCGATAAAGGGGAGAATGTCCTGCCATTCCATTCGCTAAGAGTAAGACCGTGTCATTGGTGCTGGTCTCACCATCGACCGTAATCCGGTTGAAGGATTCCTCAGCCGCCTGATGAAGCATCCATTGAAGGAGGGGGGCTTTGATATTGGCATCCGTGACCAGAAAAGAGAGCATCGTCGCAAGGTCAGGACGGATCATCCCGGCCCCTTTCACCATCCCGCAGACTTTTACCCTCTTCCCTTTGATCCGGCATCTTCCCATCTCTACCTTTGGAAAGGTATCGGTTGTCATGATGGCCTGAACCGTCTCCATCCAGCCATCCGGAGAAAGCTTCTTAATCAATTCCGGAATCCTCTTCAGGATCTTTTCTGCCGGAAGCGGGACACCAATGACACCTGTGGAGGAAAGAAGGATGCTTTCTTCAACAATCTCTAATTGCTTTGCTAAAAACGAAGAGACCCTCCTGGCATCCTTTAATCCCTGACCTCCTGTACAGGCATTGGCATTACCGCTATTAACCAACACGGCCTGACAGATGCCTTTTCCAATCCGCCTCATATCGATCCGGACAGGGGCTGCCTTGACCGCATTCGTCGTAAAGATCCCGGCCACCTGGGCGGGAACCTTGGAGTAGATCAAACCCAGATCATTGGCTCCATTTTTTTTGATCCCTGCTGAAATTCCCGAAAAGAGAAAACCCGGAACCTTAAAATCGAGTTGGCTCATGTTTTTTTCTTCCCCCTCACCCCCGCCTGCCAAAGAACTTGTTCGGCGGGCAGGCTTCCCCTCTCCCGCCCTGGGAGAGGGAGATTATTTATGATGTGGTTTCATTCCATCTCCGTTTCGACCTTTGCGTTTCAGGTTTTGTTTTAACTTAAAACTTCCAACTCGAAACTTGAAACTTTTTTATTACGCCCTTGCCTCCTCTTTAGGCAAACAGCATCGCTTATACTTCTTTCCGCTTCCACAGGGGCAGGGATCATTGCGGCCCACCTTCCTCCCATCTCGCCGAACCGTCACCCCTTTCCCATCCTCTGTCTCTCCGCCCCCCTGTGCCGCCTCCGCTCCCCGGCTCATCACGAAGGTCTGTTTTCGCTCCACCTTCATCTCTTTGACCTCTTGCTCCCTGGCAATCTGGATGGCGAAGAGCTTCTCAACCGTATCCCTCTTAATCCTCTCTAACATCTCGAGGAACATCTGATAGGCCTCTTTCTGATACTCAATTCGTGGATCCTTTTGACCATAACCCCTCAAGCCGATCCCTTCCTTCAACTGATCGATGGCCAAGAGATGGTCTTTCCAGTAGTAATCGATCGACTGGAGCATGATCACCTTCTCCAGATATCGAAGGGTTGGCCCTCCGAACTCCTCCTCCCTCTTCTGATAGACCTCCTTTGTCTTCTGAATGACCATCTCCTTCAATTGCTCTCGATTAAGACCATCTTCCTCGATAGAGGGGGCGGACCACCGATAAGAGAATTGCTGATAGACGGCATCCTGGAGCCCTTTCAGATCCCAGTCCTCCGGGTGTGCCTTCTCATCGATATAGAGATCCACAATCCCCTCGGTTTGCTCCTCCACCATTTCCATTACCGACTCTCTCAGATCCTCCCCGGCCAGGACTTCTCTCCTCTGAGAATAGACCACCTCTCTCTGTTTATTCATCACATTATCGTACTCGAGCAGATGTTTGCGGATCTCAAAATTATGGGCTTCCACCTTTTTCTGGGCATTCTCAATCGCCCTGGTCACCAGGTTATGTTCAATGGGCTGATCTTCTTCAATGCCGAGGCGACTCATGATGTTCGAAATTCTCTCTGAACCGAAGATCCGAAGAAGATCATCCTCGAGAGAGAGATAGAATCGGGAAGAGCCCGGATCGCCTTGTCTTCCCGCCCTTCCTCTCAACTGGTTGTCGATCCGCCTCGCTTCATGACGTTCGGTTCCGAGGACATGAAGCCCTCCTGATTGGACGACCTTCTCCTTCTCCTTCTGGACGATGCTCAGGGCCTTCTCGTATGCTTTCTCATAAGCTTTCTGCATCGCTTCCGCATCATCTTTCTCTTCCACCATTGTCCTGGCCAGGAACTTGGTATTTCCTCCCAGAAGGATATCCGTCCCCCTTCCGGCCATATTCGTTGAGAGGGTGACCGCCCCCACCCTTCCTGCCTGGGCAATAATCTCAGCCTCCCTCTCATGATGCTTCGCATTGAGGACATTATGCGGAATTCCCCGTTTCTTTAACAAAAGACTCAATCTCTCCGATTTCTCAATGGAGATCGTTCCCACCAGGACGGGACGACCCAGTTGATGAAGCTCCTCTATTTCTCGAACAACGGCGCGAAATTTTTCATCCTCTGTTTTGTAAATGACATCGGAATAATTGGTCCTGACCAAAGGCATGTTGGTGGGAATCACCATCACATCCAGATTATAAGTCTTGCGGAATTCGGCTGCTTCAGTGTCCGCTGTGCCGGTCATCCCTGCCAATTTCTTGTACATCCGGAAATAGTTTTGGAAGGTGACAGTGGCCAGGGTCTGATTCTCATTTTCGATCCTGACGTTCTCTTTTGCCTCCACTGCCTGATGGAGTCCATCGCTCCATCTTCTCCCGGGCATCAGCCTGCCGGTGAATTCGTCGACAATGACCACCTGCCCATCCTTCACCACATAGTCCACATCCCTTTTGAAGAGGGTGTGGGCTTTTAATGCCTGATTCACATGATGGAGGATTTCAATGTTCCGAGGATCATAGAGGTTCTCCACATGGAGCAGTTTCTCCACATGGGCGACTCCCTCCTCCGTCAAAAAGGCGGTGTGGCTCTTCTCTTCGAGCTGGTAATCTTGTGTTTGCTTCAGGCTGGGAATGATGCGGTTGATCTTGTAGTATTTATCGGTTGATTCCTCGGTAGGACCGGAGATGATGAGGGGGGTTCTGGCTTCATCGACCAGGATACTGTCCACCTCGTCCACGATGGCATAGTTCAGATCCCGCTGGACATAATCTTCGATATCGAATTTCATATTGTCCCGGAGGTAGTCAAACCCGAACTCGTTGTTGGTCCCATAAGTGATGTCGCAACCGTATGCCTTTTTGCGTTCCTGGTCATTCAATTCGTGGACGATCACGCCCACGGAGAGGCCCAGAAATCGGTAGATCGCTCCCATCCATTCACTGTCCCTCTTGGCAAGATAATCGTTCACAGTGATAATATGGACGCCCTTTCCCGTCAGGCTGTTCAGATAGGCAGGCAGGGTCGCTACAAGAGTCTTCCCCTCGCCGGTCGCCATCTCGGATATCTTTCCTTCGTGAAGAACAATGCCTCCGATCAACTGGACATCGTAGTGCCGTTCTCCGATGGCTCTCTTCGCCGTCTCCCGGACAACGGCAAAGGCTTCCGGAAGAATCTCCTCTATCGACTCTCCCTTATCGATCCTCTCTTTAAACTCCCCTGTCTTCGCCCTGAGCTGATCATCGCTCAGGGGTTGGATACTCGATTCCATCTCATTGACCCGTTGGACAAGCGGCCGGATTCTCCTCAATTCCCTCTCATTTTTACTTCCAACAATCTTCTTGATCAATGAACCGAGCATAGAACTCCCTTCTTCTGTAATTTTCTTTCTATTCCTTCATAAAAAAGCGCCATCCACGCCTGCGTGCCTTGCCTTCGCCGTAGCGGCTTCGCGCAGGTACGAACGATTAAAATTACCAAGTATTATCCTCCCCCGTCAAGGGGGAGGATTGAGGTGGGCCCTGAACCATGTTAGGTTCAGGACTGGTCATGCACCCAACGTGGTGCATGGGGTGAACATGGTATGCTCCCCCTCACCCTCGCCCTCTCCCCTGCCTTCGCCGAAGCGGCTTCACGCAGGCAGGCGCCAAGGGAGAGGGGAATGATCGGGTTATTTTCTAATCAATTTTAGAAAATTATATAACGGTTGGGAGAGGGTTTCAACATACAAAATAAATCCAGCACCTTCCTGCGGGGTATTCTGGAAGGTGCTGGATAAAAAAGCCCGATTGAGGATGTTTCAATCGGGCCTCTATCTCGGGATGGACATACTCTTGTCAGTTTAAAATAAATCTCATCGGGTTGACCGGAATACCATTCAGCTTAACTTCATAGTGGAGGTGGGGACCTGTCGTCTTTCCACTTGTTCCGACTTCTGCAATCTTGTCACCCCGTTTCACTTTCTGGCCTGCCCTCACCAAAACCTTATTGAGGTGGCAATACCGGCTTATCATCCCGAATCCGTGGGAGATCACCAAGAACTTTCCATAAATCCAATCGCTCCCGATATCGGAAACAAAACCATTTGCAGGCGCGACAACAATCGTTCCTGTCCGGTTTGAGATATCGATCCCCTCGTGCATCTGCGTCAATCCCGTAAAGGGGTTTGAACGGAAACCGAAATCGGATGTGACCCAGCCCTGGACCGGCCAGATGGAAGGGGTATGGACCAACATCTCTTTTTTCGCTTGAAGAACTCTTTCGAGTTCGAAAAGGCTTCCCTCTCTCGAAGTCGCCTCAGACTGGAGACGCTCAATATCGACCCTCATCTGGTGAACCAGTCCCTTCTCATCCTTCTCCCCCTTCAATTTCTCCCGGACATCCGATGGAGAAGGACCGCCCACTCCCATGAAAGAGGTGACCTCCTGACTCTTTTCCAGATTGGCAATAACACGAATCTTTTTGTCAAAATCTTTCAATTTAGAGAGCTGTCTCTCCATTTCCTCGATCTTCGATGAGAAGAAATGAATCTGGGATTTTTGGGTTTCTGCCTGCTGCTGCAATCGGGCGACTTCATAAGCCTTTTTCTTTACCTGGATATAGTCACAGAAGAAGAAGGTGATAGAGAGGAGGAAAAAAGCCGAAAGATAGAGAGCAATCTTAACGGTTTTTTTCCGAATCTTCAGATGCCGGGTCCTTGAGGTCTTATGTCCAAAGATAAGAATAGTGATAAACTCTTTATCCAAAATGATCTCCTTGTTTCACCAGACAACGGGAGATTAGCCCCCCCCCGTAAAGTCTGTCTTTAATACCAAACTTTGGGTGCTTCTGTCAAGCTTTTTTTAGAGAGCTTACAATACTACCCCACGCTCTCTTGATTACTCTGATTTTAAAACCGATTACACAGATTCTTATGATTTAATATCTTTTTATCTGTGTAATCTTTTCTAATCGGTGTAATCAGAGATTTCCAGATTTTTTTAGAAATCCCCTTTAATTTCCACTAATTTCAAGGCTATCGATCAAAAGGCCTGGAGATCCGATCTTCCCAAAAAACCTGAGATTATCACCTACTCCCGTCACATTCTTAAAGAACTGAAAAAGGGTCCCGGCTATCGCAATTGACTTAACCGGATAGACCTTCTCCCCTTTCTCAACCCAGTAACCTGAACAGCCCAGTGAAAAATCGCCTGAGATTGGATCAATCGTATGAAGGCCCATCACCTCCTCGACGACCAACCCCTGTTTAAGATCTTCGATGAGTGAAGAGAGGGAAGATTCCCCCGGTTCGATAAAGAAATTTGATGTTCCCAATCCTGGTGGGGATTTTATAGAATAGCGACGGCTGTTACCTGTGGACCCGGCCTGTAATCCTTTGGATAT
The DNA here is from genome assembly GCA_030024065.1 of Thermodesulfobacteriota bacterium. Next base: position 5,182 of record JASEIE010000076.1, on the reverse strand, counting down.
TAGATTTTCCCGGTTGGCCCAAAACCTGTCATACAGATATCCTGATATCTCCCCTTTGACGACCAGAGGTGTCCTCTGGCTCAACATCCCTTCTCCATCAATCGGAGAGGCGGATGCCCCTTTTGGAAGAAGTCCATCATCCACGATGGACAAGAGGGGTGAGAAAAATCTTTCGCCTCTCTTTCCTTTCAGGGTAGACTTGCCTTTCTGAACCTGCTCAGATAGAAAAGAATGTGCTAAAAGGGATAAGAATTCTGAGGCGACATGGTTGTCGAGCAGGACCGGATAGGCTCCGGAAGGAATTCTTCTCCCGCCAAGTCTCTCCAGCGCTTTTTCCCCGGCGGCTTTTCCCACTCTTTCGACATCGAGGTCCTTCATAAAATGGCTGAAATCAAAATCCCATCCCACCTCTGACTCTCCCGACTCCTCGGCAACGGCCATCACGCTGACCGATGTTAGGGTCATCTCATAAGAAGAATTAAGACCGTTCGAATTAATCAGTGTCGTCCGCGAGATTGCTTCCTGATAGGAGGCTTTTCTCACCCTTTTAATCCTCTCCGGATCTGTAGATCGTACCGCCTCTTCCAGCAACTTCGCTTTTTCGATCTTCCTCTTCTCTGGCACCTTTCTTATGGTTTCGTCGAAAATGGGCAGGACTGGAAGAGGATTCCTCAAGGCAGGGGAAAAATCGAAGCAGGGGTCTGGAGAGGTCACTTCAGCGCTGGCTATGGCATCTTCGATGGTCCGTTCCAGCCCTTCCTTCATACTTTTTGAGGCGAACCCGGAGGGAGAGGTGGTATAGGAAAAACCGATCCTTCCTTGATTCAGAATACGAAGGGCCATCCCCCAGGATTGGGAAGCCTCAAGGGTGTCCACCTTCTCTTCTTTCGATTCCACTTCAAAATGGGAGGACTCTTCGAGGTTGATTTCGTATCCATCAATAGGCTTCCTCCTGAGAATATCCAAGGCTTGGGCAATCATTTCGTCGTTTGTTTTCATGTTAATCATAGAAGGAATATCCAATAACCAAATTCCAATATCCAAATAATCACCAATAACCCAATAACCAATATCAAAATTGAGCGATTCTTAATACTATTTTAAAACATAACCCTTCTGGATTCCCGTTCCCCGATTGATACCTTCGAGGACAAGTTTCACGGGAATGACATTTGTATTCATTAGGTGATAGTCGTCATTCCTGCGCCTGCCTGCGGTAGGCAGGGAAGCAGGAATCCAGTATTCTTGAAGTAATGATTAACGAAAAAACCGCTCAATTTAGGAATGCAAAGGAAACAAAAAACCCCAAAAAAAGAATAAAATAGACAATGATAAATGCTTCATCTCTTTTCCCCATTGAAGAGGAAAAATCTAGGATTTAGTATTACAAACCAGAAAGATAGATTGGGGAGAATTGCAGATAATTTTTTCGGCCCGCCTCTAACAAGAAAACGCTTCGTCCATCTTCATCCATGAGTTGTCATGGCAATCATGTCAATACCTTTCTTGGCAGTATGGTTCAGAATCTCCTCGGTATCGTGCCCATGCCAGAAATAGTTATTTATTTTAAATCCTTTGGCTTTCAGTCACTCTTCCACCTCATGAAGGTATTCCTCTTTCTGCTGGACGCTTTAAGAGTAACATTAAAAAGAATGCCAAAAAATTAATTATACTAAGAAAAAGAAGGCCGAGATAATAACTCTTTTGTAAATCATAAATTAATCCGACGAGAACAGGTCCAGCGATACCGCCGAATATGCTTATCCCCTGGAGTAATCCCCAAATTGTTCCAAATTTATCGCGACCATAAAGCTCAGCTACGGTAGCAGGTCGAAGAACACTAATGCCACCATAAGTAAAACCAAAAGCCAGCGTAAAGGAAATAACATACAGGCTGGAAACATTTCTTCTCACCTGCATAAGGATCAAGATCCCTATGAATTGCATCAGGAAACAGATCATTAAAAGCACCTTCTTCCTGAATAAGTCACTAAACCATCCAAATCCCGCCCTGCCGAATATGCTCCCTACAGTGACAAAAGTCACCACTAAAGCCGCTAATTGAGCTTCAAAGCCCACCGTAATAAGATAAGGCACTAGATGCACAAATATAGCTGAATTGGTCGCCTGGAAGATAGAAAAACAAAGAGCAAGAAGCCAATAGGATGGCGTGTGCATCGCTTTTAGAACGGAAAAGTTGACCTCCTGAGTACCTGTTGAGTGAGAGAGTTTTATACCATCTCGGGTGTCCGTAGATAACCCACCATCGGGTAAGAGTCCATGTTCCTCCGGCTTACGCCTCAGGACAAAAGCAAACGGTAACACCACCAGCCATGTGACTGGACCCAGAATGAATAACGTAGTACGCCATCCGTAAAGAATGACTAAATGGGACAGGACTGGAACGAGAAGTCCGCCCAGCCCCATGAGGCCAAAGTATAGGCCGAGGGCTTTCCCTCTTTTTCTGATAAACCACTTGCTGATCAATGAGGAGCCAACGATGTTGGCTGTGCCAAAGGCAAACCCCATAGAGATGATCATAAAGGAAATGTAGAAAGGTAAAACAGTTTTTACCTGGCTCAGACAGATGTAGCCTGTTCCCATTAGGATGGCCCCAACCATGACCACTTTTTTAGGCCCAATTCTATCAACGAGGAAACCGGCAAGTGGGGCCAACAAACCTGATTCGAGACGGTAAAGGGAAAAGGCACCCGATACGAGTGCCATGCTCCATCCCATCTCGCTTACGATGGGATGAACAAATACACTAAAACCATAATGAAAGATACCTGACCCATATAAGCTGATTAGGGCGCAAGTCAGTACGATCCACCATCCCCAAAATACTTTTTGTAAAGATTCCTTGAACATCTTTGTTTATCGAGGATTTACATCCTTTCGTTTTGTGACTTTTAAGAGACCCTTGATAAATGGGGGCAAGAAGAGTTTTTCCTCAACCCTTTGATTCTACGGCCTAAAAGCCGAGGCCTGTTCATCATTGGCCTAGGACCCCTTCATTCCTGTCCCAAAGAGCTTGGGATTAAGGCAGTTCAGGGATCAAATTTCAGATCCATTTTATTGCTAAAAATTTTATCTCTTTTTCGCCAATGCACCGTAGCTGATGGGTATGACCAGGTGGCACCTCAGCACATGATCCGTTTTCAACCCTATGGAGATCACCATTAATCTCTAATCCCAGCGTGCCCTCGAGCACTATGAACAGGTGGCCATCCGGATGACTATGCGGCGGGACAGGACCCCTTCCTCCCGGCCCCACTCTGGTAAGCTTAATCAGCACATCTTTTTTAGAAAGTTCAAGAAGCGTGCGAGCCAAAAATCCTTCATGACTCTTTACCTCCTCCGCTGGAATCTCCGATATCGTTTTTACCACCCCTTCATTTTTTTTGTCCTGCTTTTTGCCTTCCATAATCCTCCTCCTTCTCTGTGGAAATATGTTGAGCACTGTAAACTATACCCCTCCCTTGGGGGAAAAGACAGCTCTAAAAAAGCGGATTTTTGCCAAATGGAGAGCTATGAAGCTTATTGGTACAGCAAGGCTGATAAAACAGAAATTACTTTCAGTCCATCTAGGCCCATCACGATTTCGATTATGCGCTCAGCTTTCTCGGAACCTACGATCGGTGTTGATAGCTCTCGAAATTTCTCCTGTATGTCTTGCCTTGACAACACCCGAAGATCATCAATGCGATTGTTATAAGATTTTTTATCCTTCAAGACAATAGTTACATCAGCCCCTCTGTTGCCTGGGTGCATCTTGTCCAGGCGCTCGTCCAAAACCAGACGCACTTTTCTGGCGATGCGGAGTACTTCGGGATCTCTCAGATTCTCTTCGGTATACTCTTTAAAGCCATTGCCACCTTTTACCAGGCGCAGGCCTATGCCGAAAGGACCGCTGAAATGCGCTGCGCTGATATCTTGAGGCTCTACTATTGCGCCCGATACTCTGACAGCATCACGATTTGTTCCTACGATCACCTCGTCGACTTCGTCTGGGTCAATGGGGTGCTGCTGCATGATATTGGCACATGCCTCGTACATGGGGAGGAGATAGCCTTCAGAGGCATACATCTTGTAAGCCACGTCCATTACCCCTTTAAATTCTTTTCCCAAATTCCTTGTGATTTCCTCCAATTCAAATTTATCTACGAAAGAACGGCAGAATCCGAACCTGCCTTCCAGGATATTGGGCATACCTGTCAGGCCGAATCGAGATAGGAGGGCCGCTCTTATTCCATTGGCAGCCGCTGCTCCACCATAGATCCGTTTCTGCTCAACGCCGACCTGGGCTTCTCTGTCTACCCTTATCGCATAGGTACTGGCAGCTATTGCTAAGGCATTCACCACCTTTTCCTCATCCAGCCCCCAAATCTTGCCGGCTGCAGCCGCCGCTGCAAAACTGCCTACGGTGCCCGTGGGTTGTGGCCCACGATGAATGAGTTCAGGAGTAACCGCAAGGGCTATCCTCCCCATCACATCAAAACCTGTCACTGCCGCCAGAATGAAGGTTCTGCCATCAACAAGTTCCTTTTCGCCTACGGCTAAGACAGTTGGTATGATGACGCATCCTGGATGCGTCATCGCCTTTCTATGGGTGTCATCCATTTCAAAACCATGCCCGAAGGTACCGTTAACAAAGGCTGCGTTCACTGCACTCGTCTTATCTCCATAAGCAACGATGCTGCTCTCAGGGATTCCTCCTACAGCACGTGCATACTTATAAACGATTTTAGACCATGGCATAGCCGACGAAGCGAGCTGCACTCCTAATTGATCAAGAGTCAAGTCCTTTGTTTTCTCTACGACCTCGTTGGGCAAATCTTCATATTTCAACTTGCTGACAAACTTGGCCAGATCCCTCGTCTCATTCATTTCGTCCCCTGACAAGACACTCACGAGCAAAGTAGTAGAATTGAATCCCTTCCTCAAACCTGCTCTTTATTTGCCTCTTAGTCTAAAGTCTTGCTGCAAGGTGTTCTTATTTATGGACATGGTCCCGGTCATTCGAAAACCATGCCACATAGAACAACATATACCGGATTCCTGTCTGACATCTTGAAAGATGTTCCTTTCGGCCACATCACATTTACGAAGCCGCATTTCGAACAGTAAGGAGCCGTTGCAAAATAACTTGAACAAGTTATATTTATATTCTATAATTAAT
>JASEIE010000075.1 GCA_030024065.1 Thermodesulfobacteriota bacterium | reverse complement strand
AATAGGCAAGCATACCGTCTCTATCGCTGCCTTTGCCCCTTATGAACTCTTTACAGATGGGGGCAACACAAGTCCCCATTATACAGAAATAAAGGAAGAGATAGCCCAAAAAATCATTGGCATCACGGAAAAGGTGATCCCTGGCCTATCCAGTCATATCATCGTTCGGGATGCCTCAACACCTCTTACATACGAGAGAAAGACATTAAACACGCACGGCGCTACTATGGGTTGGTTCCTATCGGCAAAAGAATTATCAAGGATTCGTAGCCAGAAAACACCCATTGCCAATCTTTATCAGGCAGGCCACTGGACCTTCCCTGGTGGAGGTATACCAATGGTGATCATCTCTGGGATCAATGCAGCTAAACTTGTCTTGAAGAGTATGAAGAAATTTACATAGAAGGCGACATTTTCTTTTCTTTAGCCAGTCCTCTAATTTCCACAAAGTATGTAGCATCATTTCCTTCCTGTACTCTTGATTTTGAAAACTCGTGCCTGTGTTCAAGATTTCTAACCGTAATCGTTGACTTTCAATGCTGTCTTGAAGTGAAGACTTGTAGGTGCTATACGGTTAGTCAAGAGAGAGGTTGACACTGTTTGTAAGGTCAAATTCCAATCTTCACATCTAAAGTTTTGAGTTCAGAGTTCGGAGAGTAAACCCCGTTAGAAATTCCATCGGGGTCATTAAACCCCACCGGAATTAATCTGAAATGTAACCCTGCTACAGCCGCCGCACCAGAGGGCCTCTGGCCCGGAGGGAGCAGCGGGGTTACATTTCTAACGGGGTAAAAGCAGAATACTCCGAACTCCCTGCCTACCGGCAGGCAGGCGAACTAAATACTCCGAACTTTAGTATCTGAATCGAATTCTATACTTGACCTTCACTTCTTTATCTTTGGCCACGGGCACATCGAAGCGGATCAAATGGGCGCTCAATTTTTCAAAGGGATGGGTACTTGAGAGCATCTCCCAATCGCCGGGAATCGGTTCTTCCACTAAAACCTTAATATCCTCGTTTTTGTGATTTCTTAAACTCACCTCAAAGGCCACCTCATAGAGATTGTAACCGAGGTGCTTGTAATCGGTCTGGGTCTTCTCCCCTACCACATCAAAAGCCTCTCCGATCTTAATCTTGATCTTTTCGTCCTTTGGCGTATGGTCAATCCGGTCCTCTCCCACAAACTGAAGGCTTCCATCTTTGTCTTCTTTATAGACCCGAATGGTTCCCTTGGGAAGAGGCATTCCGAGATTATGCTTTTTGAAATTCCCCATCTCAAGGAAGACCCCTACCTTCTGCTTATTCGTCTTTTGATCATATCGGGAGTAATAGTATTGGGGATGACCTGAGAAGATAAAGAGTTTTTTAATCGGAACCTGACTGGCATCGAGCAGGGACATCTGTTTGGTCTGATTATCTTTGATGGTTGTCCTGCGGTCAAGTGTATAAAGATGATATTCGAAGAAGGACTCCTCTTTAAACTGAGGGCTCACTTCTTTCGTTGCCGCCATGGGCCTGGCATAATCCATTCTCATCTCCCCCTTCACCCGATGGATATCACCCGCTACCAATTTAAGCAAAGCATTCTGGTAAGTTGCTCCGCTCCGGTTGTCAATGGTGACCCATCCCGTTAAATCGGTCATCGTATCCAGTTTATTCAAGACAGCCACATAGTCAGCCTTCCAGTTGATTCCGGAAGTGAGGTAAGAGGCCTCCACTTTCTGGGGTCGGGATAGCCTGCTTTCCAGCATCCAAACGAGTGTGGGTTGTGAAATGAGGTTTTCGGGGATCTTTGAAAGCAGGATGCGTCCGTAATGGCCGATATGGATCTTATCTCCGATCTGAAAAATATTTCCACCCTGCGTAGAGAGGAGGGTGGCTTCAATAATCTCCTCCTTTTTCGTTTCGTTGTTGAATGTTGCCAGCTGAACCTTCTGACCCACATACTTCTCAAGAAGTTTCTGGGGGCTGAGAAGGTCATATTCATAGTTCTGTTCCAGGATACTGAGGCTCGACCCATTGATCAGGGACTTGATGTGGACCGTGGTAGGATCGATTTTTCCCGCCACATCCATAAATTTCAGCTCATGGATTCCTGGCTTAAGGTCGATGAGCCGTGTGTCCTTCACCAGCCCGATATTCGAATTGTAGATGGTGACAGCCACCTCTTGCTGATCTTTTAATGTGCTCGTAAGTGGAGCAGCATATCCTATCTGAATAGAATAAAGAAATGAGATGAGGGTAATTAAGATGACTGACTTTTTCATTGGAAAATCCTCCTTTCATTTATCCCTACCTATGACAGGGAGGGGGTGAGGGGTGATTGTTTTAATATTAAAGACAACGCCGGAAGCATTTGGTTCCAAAAAAAAGGAAATTATTGTAAAAGCATAAAGAATGTGCTACAAATTCGGAAGGGTGTGACACATCCATTCCTGCCGGTAAGATAAAAGGAGATTGAAAATGAAGAAACTCACCATACGGGAGGCTCGGAAATCACTCACGCATCTGGATCATTTGTTGGAGGTTGAGGGGGAAGTCATGGTTACACGACGTGGCGAACCCATTGCGCTTTTGGTTCAGGCAGGAAAGAAGAGGCCCATTCCATCTCACCGAGACTTGCGAGAGGGAATGCCACGGATGCGAAAAAGAAGCGAGAAACTGATCCGTGAAGATAGGAATGGAAGATGAGAAAAATCATCTACTTCGATACCAGCGCTTTGGCCAAATGGTATCTAAACGAAGAAGGATCCGAGGATGTTGAGAAACATATCCAGGAAAACGGTCCGGTTGATATTAGTGATCTAACCATCGTGGAAATACGGTGTCTACTTTCTCGACGACGAAGAGAGAGAAATATTGACCCCAAAACAGAGATGAAGGTTTTTGCAACGTTTGAAGAGGATATTCGTCAAAGGTTTCTGATTTGCCACCCCTTACCCGATGGTCTGACCGCAGGTGCGGTGAATCTTCTGTCCGTTCATCCTGACCTGCCGATTCGAACACTCGATGCACTACACCTGATGATTGCAAGGGAGATTCAGGCAGAGGTTCTTGCCACTGCTGATCGTGTGATGGCGGCTGGGGCAAAAGCAATGGGTTTTTCTGTTGTCAGGTTTGACAGGCCGGTCAGCCGATAAATTCCCCCGACCCTATATCAACGAGTTTTCCATCCAGCCCAATTTAACAATGTCAATGCGACGGAGGTCGCTCACCCCGAGCTTGTATTTCTCATCAGCGGCAAAAATATGTGTAGGGGGATTGTCCAGAGGGCGATCCTCACCGAAATAGCCAACCCGCTGAAGTTGAAGGAGGCGGGCACCCACAGCATCTAGCGCCACAGGATCCTTCCCGATGAGAAGGCCTTTATACTCCGAGACAAATCTCCGGTCAAAGTGATGGGCTCCCCGGTTGTAGAATTGGGTTCGGATCAAACTCAAGATATTCAGCCGGGTCTTGCCCTTAACAATGGGTTGATTCCATATCGAGGCAAGCGGTGAGCAGGCATCACTGTGATAAGCCCAGGGAGAGGCAACGAACATCACATAATTCTTGATACAACCACCGATTCCGGACCAGTGATGGGTCCTCAGGGGCCGGACATTTATGAGCGCTGTGGAGGACTTAAATATGGGATTATTCAGCACCCCTCGGTCGTCAATGCCGATACTCTTTTTAGGAACGCCAACCTCCATCACCCGCTTCACAATGGCCATTTCCAGTTCCTCAGGAGTAGGCAGGTAGAACCAGACATTGCTTTTGATTCCCACGATGTCATTTGGTTTGATCAATTTCCTCCAGGCCTGAATTGGTTTCTCCACACCCAACAATTGACACACTCCCTGATCGAGCATCCGCTGAAGAATCCTCTGATTGATTTGACCCTGCGAATCGATCACATTCTTGTCACGGATGAGGACGACTTTAACTTTCTCTTCCGCCTTCGCTTCTCCACTGGGGGATGAGCCAAGCGCCGCGGCAATGGCGGTATAGGCGGTGCCTCGAATGAAGTCCCGCCGTGTAATGACTCTGTTCTTCTTCACGGTCATTTTACCTCCAATCTCTTAACGGTTGTCCCTATCATTTCTTCTGCTTTTTCTCTGGAGGGTGCATCGAAAACCGCAATGACATATTTCTGATGAGATTGCGAAGCTGTCCATTTGCCGCTTTCCGTCCGGATTACCCCTGAGGAGGACTCTGGCATGTAGGCCTTCATAAAACTTTGAAAAGCCTTTTCAGCAAGTTTCTCTGCGGGATACTGGATCAAGAGAAGGAAGGTCCTTCCCTTCACTCCGGCATAAAAATAGGAAGCCAGTACGGCATTCGTTCGTTCCCCCAGGTGCAGGATGTTGTCGTGGGAGACAAAGTGGTGATAATTGAGGCCCTGATGGAGGTGAAAGTAACAGATGTTTCTTTCTAAGAGGTTTTCCTTGGGCAAAAGATAGATCAGTTTTGGCTTTTGACCTTCCTGTTTGATGTTTCTGGCGATGGTCTGTCCGATCTGTAAAGTGTCTTTCTTTGTGGAGGGCGTCTCTTTCTCGGCATAGACATTAGCGAAGTACTTCCCCTTCCAGAACCTGAGGAGGCCTCCTCCATAATCCGCCCCCTGACCCACCTCCATCTCTTCTCCTCCTGTTTCGTAAGAGAAGATTCCAAAGGCATCTTCCGATGAACCCATATCGAAGAGTTCGATAATGATGGGAGGATGGCCTGCTTTCAGATAGCGGCGGACCATCAAGAGCTTAAATGAGTAAGACCGATAGAGTTCTGCTGCCCCATCCATATAGCGAAAGGCTCTGTTTCGATCATAAAATTCATCTTTCTTGTCTGATTCATAACCGCCCACTTTCAATGGAAGTATTTTCTTCATCTCCGTCTTCCTTCCGTCCTTCTCTGCGGAGAGGGCAGGCAACCCGCTGGCTACCAGCAAGGGGATGAGTAAAAAATAGGTAAATACCATCGCTCTCATTTTAAATTTTCTTCAACCCTCCTGCTGGCCTACCGGACAGAACTTTATACAATTGAAACAGAAGTACTGAAAACCAATGAATCCGGCCTGATAGAGACGCCAGAAATGGAGGTCCTTGATCATTATCATCAACCCCCAACCCCAAAGTGAATTCTTTAATCTTCTCCTTCATAAGACTCCTCCTTTGATCCGTTCGTTCGTGAGGAGCCACTTCACAAGGCTTTTACGATATTGAATATAATCCCAGATCTCCTGGCGGTATCTTTTTATCTCCAGGAAACCATACTCCATGCTGGAGAGGTCAAATAGGAGATTCCCAACCTTCGTCGATCTTTCACTGGCATGATGTTTAAGTCCGTTCTCCATTTAACTTTCTTTTTAATTGCCCCTTTTATTATACCTAAATTGAGCGATTCTTCCATAAACATTTGGTAGCCCGTAGGGGCGGCCCTCTGTGGCCGCCCAGTCCGGGAGCCCACGGAGGGGCTCCCCTACGAATTCTTTAGCCTGCAAAGAAAATCACCTATTGGGTGAAAATGGATGTTTCAAAAAAACCCACATCCTTAAAGGTTGCAGTTGCATTTAAGAATAAAAATCGCTCAATTTAGATTATATTAAAAAGCCCACAACAAAGCAATTCGGTTAGAAGGGGATAAAAAATCGATTATGATAAAGCAGAGATGATGTTCCATATATTTTGGATGGTTTGTCCAAAAGGCTGATGGTTTATCCCATCCAACATAAGGGAGATGACGAAAACGATGGCCAGGATGACCAGGAAGACAAAAAGAGCAGTATCGTGGTAGTGATAGAGCTTGCCGACCCATTGGGCCGTCCGGTAGAAGGAAGTGTTCTCAAAAAACGAACCTTTTCGCCCCTTTGAATAATAAGGGGTATCGATTCCGGAGAAGAGAACGAGGAGCCTTGAGCCGAGGTAGAGGAAAAAGACGAGGAGACCTGCGACAATGGCGGTCTGATGGGGGAAGTCCAGGAGAAGAACAACAATGTAGGCGAGCAGGCCATAGAGAATTCCTCCGACGACAGCTAACGGAATCCTTACGGTGAGAGAATTGAAAAAGTCCATTCCTCTTCTAATCGCCTCCTGTTCTCATCTTTTTAAGCCGGTACAGGTTCGCAAGTGCTTTAGCAGCCCTCTCCGGGGTGGGATAGTTTGGAATTCCCGATTGTTCGAGCAACCTAATTTCCTCATCCCAGATTCCCGGAGGCGAAGAGATACAGCATATCACAGGTTTATTCTGTCTCCTCTGAAGCAAAAGACGAGAAAGGGTCCCCACGGCAGCCCTGTTGGCCGAGGCAAACATGATACAGAGGACGATGGCATCGATGTTGTGGTCTGATGAGACTGCTTCCACGATCCCCCTAATGGCTGCAGCGTCATACCAGGCAGGCCCCATATCAACCGGGTTTGTCCTGATGGCAAGAGGAGGGAGAAGGGCGTCAATCCTTTTTTGAGTCTCAGAAGAGAAGGGCGGAATCGATAGTCCTTCGATCTCGCATACATCACAGGCCGCCATACCGGGGCCCGCCTGACCGGAGAGGACAGCCACTCTCTTCCCGTCAGGGAGTAAGGAGAGGGACAAGGCCTTAGCCGTATCCAAAAGCTCTTCCGAGCTCCCCACTGTTAAGATGCCAGCCTGCTTGAAGGCGGCCTCATAGATCTCATGTTTTCCGGCAAGGGATCCGGTATGAAACTGGGAGGCCTGATCGCCCGTGAGGGAGCGCCCCACCTTATAGGCCAGAATCGGTTTTTTCCGGTTTCCCCTTTTTGCTATCTCCATCAATTTTCTTGGTTCATCGATCCCTTCGAGATAGAGGGCGATCACTTCGGTCTCTGGGTCCTCTACCAGATACTCCACCATGTCCCAGAAATCGACATTGCAGCGGTTTCCCAAGCCTGCGATCTTGCTGAACCCGAGTTGATTTCTCATCGAAAGGAAGGCCATTAAATGGGACATCCCGCCACTCTGACTGACAAAGCCGATTCCTCCTCTTTCCACCCGGGAAAATTCCGGGGTGAAAGAGGCATTGAGGGGAAGGTGGAGATTGACGATCCCGAAGGTGTTCGGGCCGATGATTTTGATTCCGAACTGGTTTGCCAGTTCGGTGATCTCCCTTTGCAAAGATTCTCCTCTTCTATCCTCGATCTCTTTGAAACCCGCTGTGATGAGGATGATTCCTTTTACGCCTTTTTCACCACACTCCCGTATCGTTTTGGGCACCCATTCGGCTGGAAGCACGATAATGGAGAGATCGATTGCTTCGGGGACCTGGAGCAGGGAAGGGTAAGTTTTGATTCCAAGGATTTCATCTTTTCCCGGATTGACGGGATAGATTCTGCCGGGATATTTGCCTTCGGTTAAACTCCTCATGACATGGGACCCCAACTTCCCCGGATTGTCTGATGCACCGATGATTGCAACGGACTTTGGATTGAAGATAGCCTCCATGGCCTCCCATTTTTTCTCTACCATCTCCTCATCTCCTATTATGGTGTCGGTGGTTTATTATACAATGGTCAGGATAATAGTAAAGAAATTTATTGTTGTCATATCATTCCCTTGAAGATATATTGACTCCAATGAAAAAGATTAATCAAAATCTGCTTTGGGTGGTTCTCCTTTGCGTTCTCATCCTTTTTGCAGGGTTCTTCGAAACTTCTGGTGCCCCTCATCCCTGTTGTCCTGATGATCCGGAGCTTTCTTACCTCCTTTCTCCAAAACCCTCACAGAGGTTCCAATACCTGGTTCGATATGAGACATTTTTTTCAAGCGTCCTGGGCAAAGAGAAAGGGTTCTTTGTCATCCTGCCAGAAGAGTATTATCAGAATCCAAGGGCTAAATATCCTCTCCTCTTTCTTCTCCACGGATATAACTTTCACCGGAGGGGGTTCGGATGGAAAAATCGAACCAAGGAAAAGGCGAAAGAGATTCTGTGCGAAGTGAAAGAGGAAGAGTACCACTGGCTTCTCCACGAAGACATCGCCATTATTGCCCAGGCGATGATGGATTCGAAGAATCGCACCTATCGGGTCCTGGAACGATCCCTGGAGGAGCGTTTTGAAGAACTCTCAAGGCATGGAGGCCTCAGCAAAGAGGATTATGCCCCGAAACAGATTGCCCAATCGATCGTTTCTCATAATCTCAATCCAGGAGGAAGTTTCAATGATCTCTTCCATCCCATCCAGAAAATGACCATCGTCCTTCCGGACGGGGACAACGGATTTTATACGGATGAGAATGAGGGAAGAGCCCTCTATCCAGAAACAAAAGACCGCAGTGCCTGTGACGATTTCAATCAGGAAGAGGGTCTCAACTATTCTCTCTTTCCTTTTCTTCATATGAAGCCCGGGGCTTTAGGAAAACATGAATCCTATTTTTTTGAATTGCTGAAATATATTGATTCTCAATCCCCATACCAGAAGAGAGGGCTTTCCCTAAAGGGCCTCGGGGGGATTTCAATGGGTGGATTCGGAGCAATAAAGCTGGGTTTTAAATATCCCCATCTTTTTCAGTCTATCAGCAGCCAGAGCGGGCTTCTCAATATCGAACTTCTCACAGATAAATGGGCGCTTAAAATGGTCCTGCCAGAATTTTTGGAGGTCTTTGGCCGTCTGGAAACCCGAAAACTTCCTCCCGGTTCTTTTCTCGATCTGAAACATATTCGTAAGAACAATCCATTAAATCTTCTGAAGCAAAGAGGGATCAAACAGTTGCCCCCGTGGATCTACTTCGATTATGGGGAAAAAGAAGGGTATTCCTGGATTACGGAAGGAAATCAAAATTTTGAAAAGGCCTTAGATGAGAAGAGCCATCAGATTTCAGTACAACCTTTCAATGGGAAGGCTGGCCATAACTATCATTTCTGGCGAAGCCGATCAGGCAATATCCTTCAGCATCATTCCAATGTATTTCAAAAAGTGAATAGTGAAAGGTTAAAAGGAATTACTGTTCCAATAATAGGCGACTCAGTTTTTCTTTTGGGATTCCCATCTTTTCCCAGGCTTCGATATAGACCGGGTTTCCCTTTTCGTCATAGGGATCGATGAGGATTTTTCTCAGGAAGAATGGGGAATTTTTAGTGTGGCAATCCTTGCAGCCCCTCGCCCCGATCACACTGGAACCGGACACCACATTGTGACTGATTGAGAAGTCAATGACCTCTGCCAGTTCATGTCTGAGTCTTTCCACTTCTCCCTTTTTGTCGAGACGATAGAGGAAGCCTCCTTTCATCAATACGGGGTGATTGGCAATGGGATTTCCAAACTTATCCTTTCCCTTGAGTAACCTTAAAAAGGCTTTGATCTCATCGAGGGAGTTGATTTCAGGGATTCCGTCTCCATCGTCATCTTTGAGAGGGGGTTTCTTCAAATCCCTTATCTTCCAGAGAGAAATGGGTTTCACCACATTCGTCTTCTCATCGAGGTCTCCCCAGTAAATGACCACCAGGGATTTGACCGGGATGATCCTCCCCTTTAACTCCCTGACCATCGGGTACCAGATGCCGGATATTCCAGCGATCGATCTTTTGGGGTCGAAAGGATCGCTGGATAGAAATTTCGAGGTCTCATAGACTTTCGTCTCTCCGGTTGAGGCATGGTCATAGACGAGATCAGCGGATGCGGTCTGAAACGGAATATGACAGGTCTGGCACGCAATCCTTTTCATATGGCGGGGAGAGAAGGGGTGACTGTATCTCGGCGCCCTCTTATCCTTCCTTCTGTAATGACAGTCTTCGCAGGAGTACATGGTATGATCAAGATCATCTCTTACCGTCTGTTGAAGCGTATTTCCCTTTGCAAAGTTATGCTCCTTATTCCCTGGATGACAGGATACACAGTCCAGGCCCTTTGCTTTATGAGCGTCTGTTTCAGGACTCCACTCACGGCCCCTCTTCCTTCCACCGGAGATGGCATGACAGGACCAGCAATTTTCATCAGGAGGTGGCTTCACGATCTGAAGATGAAGGTTGTCAAAATCGGCCACCTCTTTCCTGGTATAATCCACCTCGACCGCGTCAGCTTTCGGGTTTCCAGACTCGTCCTGTGAGAGTTTTAATGTTGCCCAGCCCGCTCCCGCAGCGGGCCCGTATCTGAAGAATCGCCCCCTGAGAACTGCTCCCCTCTCTTTCCATTGATATCCCCTCAGGTGACAGATGAGGCAGTCAGCTTCACTCACACCACTGAGGTTCCAGGGGGATCCATATTTCTCATTGCCCATGCTAAAAGAGGTGTAGTCGCCATCGAGTCTGGGGTCATCCCCCGAGAGTTCGAAGCCAAATTTTTTATTCTCCTCATTGTAGTAAAGATTTCCTCTCCGGTCATATTCACCCCATCCCCCTCCTGGATGGCAGGCGCCGCAATTCTGGACGAAGAAGTAAGAGGATTTATCTATTTCGGAGGGGTTTTGGTTGACCTTCTTCGCCAACTGGCTTGAATCCATCGAGGCGAGTGAGTGCTTTCCATAAAATCCCGGGGAAAGGTTCCAGGGGTATTTCCCATCGTAGGTATCGCTCACAATAATTTTTCCCGACCCATCGATCCGGCCCTGCTGGAAGTGATAGCCCTTTATAATGTGGTTATAATCGTGGCAGGCCCCACAGGTCTTTTTGGGGCTATATGGGACATTGCTCTCCAGGGTGAGAGGACTTCCATCGAAACCTCTCAGAATGATCTTTTCATGTGAAGGAGTCTGAGAGGAAATCAGGCGAGGGAAAAGAAGAAAAAAGAATAAACTTACGGAAACGAAAAAAATCAAAAGGTGTATGACTGATCTTTTCAGAAGGGTTCACCTCTCTCTATGTTAAGTAGAAAATATCCCAAATTACTTCCCTCTCCCCTAGCGGGAGAGGTCGCTTCGACTCGCAGCCGAGGTGGGGGTGAGGGGGGTAATTAGGATGATGATTAGTATATTCTGAAAAGTGGTTTGGAGCAAGAGGCTTGATGAGAATGCCACGATCGATGCGACCTCGCAATAACAGGCTGGTAAGAGCCTGTTGCACAAACCCACTTTCTGTGCTTCGACAAGCTCATGCTTCGACAAGCTCAGCAGAACGGAAAAAGTCAATGATTTCAATACAAACTCCGTTCACCCTGAGCCTGTCGAAGGGTGTTTTTGGCATTCGTGCAAAAGGTTCGTAAGCATGTTTCGTTTTCTATATCGGGATTTGGGTTGCAAGTGGCAAGTGGGAAAAAGTTCGGAGTTAGGAGTTCGGAGACAAAAAATAGCGGATTGCGGAATGCGGAGCGATACAAAGACACGGGGATCGGGAGATAATCAAATGCGGAATACGGAATTCGAAATGCGGAAAGGATGAAACAGTTTCGGGTTACGAGTTTCGGATTGGTTCATTGTTTATTGTTCATCGTCTATCTTGAAACTTGCAACTTGAAACTATCGTCGGCAATACCTGCCTGCCGGCAGGCAGGAATGCCGACGCTACAAGTCTCCGAACTAACGCAAGCTAAAGCCTGCGGCTACCATCTTGCATCTTGAAACCTGCAACCATACTTTACTATGGGTTTTTTTTATGTTATGGAAACATCAACGTTGGCAGCGGGGTAAACGAAGTTCACCGTATGAGATTTTCACTTCCATTCAAATGGAGATGGATTTGGGTCATTGCGGCAGGAGTCCTTCTCTTTCTCATCTATGAATTCAACTCCCAGTTATGGATTAAGGCTGTTGACCTCTACGATAAACTCCACGACAAACACCAATTGAAGGCCATCATCTCCTCCTTTGGGCCTTACTCGCCCCTGGTGTATATCCTCATTCAAATATTGCAGGTCATCATTGCCCCCATCCCGGGAGGGGCCATTGAGTTTTTAGGAGGCTATCTGTTTGGGGTCAAGGCAGGGTTTCTCTATTCCATGATCGGAGTCGTATTGGGTTCCTGGCTTGCCTTCATCCTGGCAAGGGCTTTTGAAAAAGTGGCTGTTGAGAAATTTGTTCACATACGGACGAGGAAAAAATTTGATTACCTCATCGGGCACGAAGGCGTAATCCTCAGTTTTGTCCTCTTTCTAATCCCGGGTTTTCCAAAGGATGCCCTGTGCTATATCCTGGGTCTGACTCCCATGCATTTAGGTATTTTTCTTGTCATCTCCACCATCGGGAGAATCCCAGGGGTATTGATGGCCTGTCTTCAGGGCGGAAGGGCATTCGATCATCAATATAAAACTATGTTGATCCTGTTCGGGATATCCGCTCTGATCATTATGGTTTTTTATATCTACCACGATGAAATTCATCATTTGATCAAGAAGCTAAAGAGGGTCAAATCATAGACTGCCCGAACGGCTTTCAGAGGGGAAGCGGGTCGATGACAAAAGAGAATAAAGGAGGAAGATGGACTTCGGATCTTGTCCTGGACCTCTATTCAAACCTGCTGGTGGAGGTCTGGGAGGTCGTATCGGCTCTGATCGGCGAGGCCATTTTAGAACTCCTCTTTCATTTATCCATTAAGAAGATCGGAGAAAAGTACTCCTTTTTGAATTCCCTGAAGGTGTCTGAGGAGGGCATTTCATGGATTGGGGTCAAGGAAGAATGCCGGAACATTCCCCCCATCGAGATTCACCGGGGTTTTCAAAGCCTGATCAATCACCTCTTCAATCTTTTTTCGGCTCTGGGAGAAGGAGTAATCAGCCGGGAGGTCTTTCCGAAAGTCTTTCCTAAAGTGAGGGAGGCGGAGCGCCTTATCTCTCAAAAATAGGAGAAGCGGTTGAGACTCATTTTTAAAAATCTGAATATCCTCCGATCGATCATCAATGCCATCAACACGAGCTTCGAGGTGAAAGAGATTGTCGAATCGGCAGGAAACAATCTGCCCAACCTATTTGAATTCTCCGCCTTCGGAGTTCTCTGGAAAGAGGGTTCCACTCTCTACCTCTACGAGGAGGAATCCTGCCCTCCTCCCTTCACCCAGCAGGTGGCGGAGAATATGGTGAGGGTCTTCTCGATCCTGGGAGAAGAGCCCGGCGATCTCAGCCGTGTGACCCTCGAGGTCGAGAAGAGGAAGTTGAGACCGACTCATATGGTCATGGATCCCAAGGCCACCCTGAAATCGTATCTCACGCTCCCCCTTGCCGTGGAGGAGGAGATCATCGGTTGTGTTTCCCTCAATAGTGATCAGCCCAATGCCTTCGATGCACAAGACCTCCAGTTTTTTTCCGTCATCGGATACCAGATGGCAGCCACCTTGAAGCATTTTCAGAGGTTTAGTTCCGTCAAGACGATGGCCATCTACGATACCCTCACCACCCTTTACAACCG
>JASEIE010000074.1 GCA_030024065.1 Thermodesulfobacteriota bacterium | reverse complement strand
TCATGACCATTGCCGAAGCCGCTGAGATAGGAGATATCTTCTGCACCGTCTCCGGAAATGTGGGCGTGATCCGGAAGGAGCACTTCCTGAAGATGAAGGATGGGGCCATTGTCGCCAATTCGGGACACTTCAATGTGGAACTCGATCTGAAGGGGCTGTCCGAGGTCATGATCTCCCGGAGGGAGATGCGGGACTTTGTCGAAGAGTTTCAACTCCGCAATGGCAGGAGGATCTACCTTCTGGGAGAGGGGCGATTGGTCAACCTGGCCGCGGCAGAAGGCCATCCCTCCAGTGTGATGGATATGAGTTTTGCCAACCAGGCCCTTGCTGCCGAGTATCTGGTCAGGTGTCATCAGACTCTGGAGAGAAGGGTCTATGCGGTCCCAAAAGAGATTGATCAGGAGATCGCTCGGATGAAACTCGTTTCCATGGGCATTCAAATTGATCAACTCACCGAAGAACAAGAACGCTATTTAATCTCCTGGGAGCAAGGGACATGATCAATGAAATGAATCCCACGGTTCCAATGAAAAAGAGAAGAAGTGTTTGGAAATGGGTCCTTTTTTCTGCCCTGATAGGAATTGCTGCCTTGGTCCTTTACCGGGGTTGGGCCTCGACGCAAAAGCGAACTGGGGCGCCACGCAACGTTCGGGGTGAAATCCCTGTCCAGGTCTCCCCTGCGGTCCGTCAGAATCTCACCTATTCCCTTCGTGCTACCGGAGATATTTCCCCACTGATGCAGGTCGATCTCTTTCCAAAGGTATCAGGGTATCTTGAAGGGATGAGTGTGAATATAGGCGATTCTGTCCGGGAGGGAGGGGTGATTGCTCAGATCGACCGGACTGAATTTCTACAGAAGGTGAGGGAGGCTGAAGCAAAGGCCGCCCAGGCGAAGGCCAATCTTGCTGAGATCGAAGCAGGGACTCGAACCGAGGAGACCCGCCAGGCCGAGGAAGCGGTCAAGCAGGCCCAATCCCGTTTTGAGAATGCAAGAGTCCACCGGGAGAGGATAGAGGCCTTGTTAAAGAAACAGATCGTTTCAAAAAAAGATTTTGATAACGCAGATACGGAATACACGGTAGCCGAGGCGCAACTGGAAGCCAATCAACAACGTCTAAAGATGCTTAGGGAAGGGTCCCGACAGGAAGTCAGGATGGCGAGCCAGGCCAAGTTAAAAGAGATGGAAGCCCTCCTTGCCCAGGAGCTGATCCGTTTACAAAATACACAGATCGTAGCTCCCTTCAAGGGTGAGATCGTTCGGAGGTATGTCGATGCCGGTGCCTTGGTCTCTTCTTCTACTCCCCTGGTGACCCTTGTCCATACGGAGATGCTAAAGGTGGTGGCCAATATACTGGAAAAGGATATCTCCCTTATAAAGTCCGGGATGAAGGCCAAAATTCAAACTGAGGCATACCCGGAAAGGATATTTGAAGGAAAGATCGTGAGGATCAATACCGCCTTGGAACTGGCTACTCGCACCCTTCAGGCAGAGATCCATGTCTCCAATTCAGACCGATTGCTGAAGCCGGGGATGTTTTCGAAGATCGAGATGGCCCTCTCGGAAAAACCTGGAGCATTGACCGTTCTGAGGGAAGCCCTGATTGAAGAAAGAGGGAAGCGATCCGTTTTCGTCGTCGAAGGAAACCAGGCACTTCAAAGGCCGATCGTTACGGGCATTGAGCAAGATCAATGGGTGGAGGTTCTCGAAGGATTGAAGGAAGGAGATCGGGTCATCATCAAGGGACAAGGGTCGATCAAAGATCGCTCGACGGTTCGGGTGATTGAAGGAAGTTAAGTATTTATGGATATCATTCGAGGTTCACTGAAGAACCCCGTGGCACGGTTCATGGTGGCCATCGGGATCATCCTCCTTGGCATGATCGCCTTTTTCAATCTTGCCATCGATCTTTTTCCAGACATTTCCTATCCCATTATCTCCATCAGTACGGAGTATTCTGGGGCAAGCCCAGAAGACATTGAGATCTCGGTCACGCGTCTTATTGAGAAACGGGTTAGCCGGATTCAAAATGTCCGTTACGTTTCTTCCCGATCGAGAGGCGGTATTTCCAATGTGTTCGTCGAATTCTACTGGGGAACCAATCTCGACGTTGCCTCCACAGACATCCAGCAAAGTCTCAACCAGATCCTGGATCGTTTCCCTGATGAGGCCAAACAGCCGGTCATCTATAAATTCGATCCCTCCCAAATCTCTGTCCTTACCCTATCAGTATCTGGCCCCATGGATGAATTTCGTCTCCGTGAACTGGCGGAGGACTATATTGCGCCGAGGTTGGAAAGTCTGAAGGGGGTCGCTTCAGCCAATGTCTCCGGCGGGAAGGTACGTGAAATCCAGGTAAGACTGGACCGGTCCAAACTGGAAGGGATGAACCTTGCTATTGACAAGGTGGCTCAGGCGGTGAAGATCGCTCATATGGATCGTCCCGGAGGGAGCCTTAAGGGAGAACTGAAGGATTACAGTGTTCGGACCCTCGGCCGTTCTCCGGAGGTCAGGGATTTAGAGGAGATTGTCGTCCAGCAGCATAACGGAGTCCCTGTCCGTTTAAGGGATATCGGGAAGGTCGTTGATGGCTTTGAGGACACTCAGACCGATGAGCACGTCAACGGCATCAGGGGAGTGACCATCGGGATCCTGAAACAGATCGGAGGCAATACGGTTTCCGTGGTCGATAATGTCCTGAAGGCCTTGCCTCAGATTCAAAAAGAACTTCCGAAAGGGATATCCATACAGGCCGTCTTTGACCAGTCGACATTCATTCGAAAATCGATTAAGAACCTTCAGCATAAGGCGATGATAGGGGCCCTTCTGGCCGTGGTCATCGTCCTCATCTTTCTCGGAAGCGGTACGAGCACGTTGATCATTGCTCATTCCATCCCCATCTCAATTATCGCTACCTTTGCACTTCTCTATTTTGGAAAGTTTACCCTGAACATTATGACACTCGGAGGACTGGCCCTGGGAGTCGGCCGATTGGTAGACGATGCCATCGTCGTCCTGGAGAACGTCAATCGCCATATCGAGCAGGGTGAGGCTCCTGAAGAGGCTTCCTATAAAGGGGCCTCTGAAGTGAGCAAACCGGTGATTGCCGCTACCATCACCAGTATCGTTGTATTTCTTCCCTTTGCATTTGTCAAAGGGATCGCCGCTCTCCTATTCATTCAGATGGCGTATACCGTTGGTTTCTCGCTGCTCGCCTCCCTTTTCGATTCTCTCACCCTTGTACCAGTCCTGACCGCCAAGTTCCTCCGCCCCAAAAGAAAATCGGCAAGACCTTCATGGACCCATAGGATTTTCCAGAAGACCCGGCCCTTTTTCCTATGGGTCGATCAGCATTATCAGGACATTCTCGATTATGTCCTGACCCATCGAAAGACGGTCATTTCGGGCGTGGTCGGTATTTTCTTAATCTCCCTTTGCCTTATTCCGTTTATCGGTACAGAACTATTCCCCCCCTCTGATGAGGGTCAGATAAGGATGTCGATGAGACTGCCTGTAGGTTCCTCATTAGAGGAGACGAAGAAGGTGCGGGATAGGGTGGAAGAGATTATTTTTGAAGAGGTCCCTGAATTAAAGTCTTTTAATAGCAGGGCGGGTTCTGGAAGGGGGAGGGGAATTTTCGGAGGGAGGTTCACAGGGCCCCATACGGGCAACGCCTTTCTGAGCTTGGTTGATCAGGTGGACCGAGAACGATCTTCAGAGGTGATCGCCCGGTCCTTAAGGGAAAAAGTAAAGAAAATTCCCGGGGTCATTATCTCTGTTAATCCGGGCGGGCTTGTTTCAAGGGTGATGAATATCGGTGCGGACGAACCGATCGATGTGGAAATCCTCGGATATGATCTGGCAACAGGGAGCCGTTTGGCGAAAGAGGTTGACCAGATCCTCAGGGAAGTTCGAGGGGTGACCGACATCCAGATTGGCCGTGAGGAAGGTCTTCCGGAATATCAGGTCAGGGTCCGTCAGGATCGCGCAGCCGCACTGGGGCTAACGACCTCGCGGGTGGCAGATATTGTGAGGGACGCCATTCAAGGGAATGAATCAGCCATCTACGTTGATCCAATGACAGGTCGGGAGCATACGGTCAGAGTCCAACTCCGCGAGGAGGACCGGAAGGGGCTGGAGGATTTATACCGTTTGCCCGTGCCGACGCTGGGTGGCAAAGTGGTCCCCTTAGAGAATGCGGCCGAGATCATTTGGACTTCCTCGCCGGTTCAATTGGAACGAAAATATCAACAACGAATCGTCCATGTCATAGCCAATACGAGCGGTAGGGACCTCGGTTCTATCGCCTATGAAATCGAAGATAAGATTTTCCAGATGAAGATCCCGGAGGGTTTCTCTGTTCAACTGAAGGGGGCTCGTCTGGAACAGAAAGAGGCATTTCGGAATCTTGCCTTTGCTCTGATCCTTGCCGTTCTCCTGGTCTATATGGTACTGGCCTCCCAATTTGCTTCTTTGCTCCATCCATTTTTGATTATGTTCTCAGTCCCGCTGGGCTTCATTGGGGTCCTCTGGGGTCTTTTCGTTACCGGGAACACACTGAGTGTGGTCTCCTTCATCGGGATTATCATGATGGTTGGGATCGTTGTGAGCAATGCCATCCTTCTGGTTGATTATATCAACCGACTTCGTCAAGAAGGGATCGAACTCAAAGAGGCGATTATCCGGGCTGGAAGGATACGTCTTAGACCGATTCTCATGACTTCTCTTGCAACGATTTTTGGGCTGATTCCAATAGCCTTAGGACTCGGGGAAGGAGCCGGGGCATATGCCTCCCTCGCCATTGCTGTGATCGGAGGACTTTCGGTCTCAACATTCCTCACGCTGGTCTTCATTCCAACACTCTATTTCATTGTGGAAAACTGGCGCGCCGCCAGGAGAGTGAGTTCGTAGACTTGGGTTCGGATTTTTAATTTAAGTCTCCGAACTCCAAACCCCGAACTCCGAACCGAGATATGATTCCTCGCAGAAAAACCCGTCAGATTTCTATCGGCCCTGTTAATATCGGAGGAGATGCTCCGATCTCTATCCAGTCGATGACCAAGACCGATACGAGGGATGTTCGCAGGACGGTCCATCAGATACGACGACTTGAATCGGCAGGCTGCGAAATCATCCGTGTGGCTGTTCCGGATGAGGAGGCGGCCCGGGCCATTGCTCAGATTAAAAAAAGGATTAACATCCCCCTGATTGCGGATATCCACTTCAACTACCGGCTGGCTCTGAGGTCAATGGAATCCGGAGCAGATGGACTCCGGATTAATCCAGGGAATATCGGTGGAAGAAACCGTTTGAAGACCATTGTGAACGAAGCGAAGAGTCGTTCCATCCCGATCCGTATCGGAGTGAATGCAGGTTCTCTGGAGAAGGATGTATTGAAACATTTTGGAGGACCGACACCCGAAGCCATGGCTTTCAGTGCGCTCCGGGCGATCGAATGGATGGAGGACCTCGGTTTCCATCTCATCAAGGTTTCTTTGAAGGCATCCGATGTCTTGAGAACGGTTGAGGCCTACCGTCTCTTTTCTAAAAAATCGGACTACCCACTCCATCTCGGGATCACGGAGGCTGGAAGAGGCTCCGGAGCCATCGTTAAATCCTCCATTGGGATCGGACTTCTTCTCAGCGAGGGGATCGGAGATACGATCCGTGTCTCTTTGACCGGAGATCCCGTGGAAGAGGTCTGTGTGGGTTATGAAATTTTGAGGGCATTAAAGATACGCAAGCGTGGCGTTGAGATTATCTCCTGTCCCACCTGTGGCCGCTGTGAAATCGATCTCACCCGTATCGTTAAGAAGGTTGAAAGAGGTGTTCGGAACATCACGGTTCCGATGACCATTGCCATCATGGGATGTGTGGTCAATGGTCCTGGTGAGGCGAGAGAGGCGGATATCGGGATCGCCGGAGGGAAAGGGGCCGGGTTGCTCTTCAAAAAGGGAAAAGTTTTAAGAAAGGTGAAAGAGGAGGATTTTGTCCGGGTTTTTCTCAATGAAATAAATCAGATGATCAAATCCACTCATTCCCCCCTTTCGTAAAGGGGGGTTGGGGGGATTTTTAACACGAAGCTGCCTCCACACATGATAAATTCTCTGAAGGACGGTGAAATGGGTGAGGATGGCCAGGGCCCAGAGGATGGGCTCCATCCAATTAAGAAGGAGCCCCAAGGAGAGAAGGATGATTCTTTCGGCTCTTTCCATCATTCCGATATTGCAGGGAATCTGAATAGTCTCTGCCTTTGCCCGAACATAGGGGATAAGAGCCGTTCCAATACTGACAACCGAAACCAAAATGACCAGGCTGGAGTTGCCTTTGTTCAGATAATGGATGATAAGGGCTAAAAGGAAAAGAAGGTCCGAATATCGATCCATTACAGAATCGAAGAAACTGCCAAAGACCGTCACCTTCTCTAATTTTCTGGCGATCACGCCATCGAGGAGATCAAAGATCCCTGATAGAATGATCGCCAGGCCGGCAAAAAACCAGAATCCCTTTAGAATCAGAAATGAAGCGGTGAGAGCGGCAAAGAATCCCAGTAAGGTGAAGAGATTGGGATTGCCCTGTTCCCCGAAAATCTTTTCAAAGGAACGATAGAGGTAAGGATCGAGTCGGTGTCCGAGCTTGTTGCCGAGCATAGTGAGAACGCCTCCCCCCTCTCCCTCCAGAGGGGAGAAATAAGGCGTAGGGTAACAATGAGATTAACATGTTTAGTGAAAAAGTCAATGAAAAGGGTTCAAGGGGAGTGATGAATAACTTCATCCATTCTTGAACCTTAGAACCCTATGAGAGAACCCTAAAGATCAAATTAGTTGCAAGTTGCAAGTTTAAAGTTTAAATTTTAATTCTATATGGTAAACCTGAAACTTGAAACATAAAACTTTTTTATGAAAGAGGAGGCACCTATGTCATCACATGCTATTTCTCAGACAGAATTCAAATCCCTGAAGCTAAAAGGGAGAGGGAAGGTCAGGGATATCTATGATCTTGGAGATCAGCTTCTGATCGTTGCCACCGATCGGATCTCCGCCTTCGATGTGGTCATGCCCAGTCCCATTCCGGATAAGGGAAAGATTCTCACCCAGCTCTCTAGATTCTGGTTCGATCTGACAAAAGGGATTGTCCCCAATCATCTCGTTTCAACCGAAGTGGAGGATTTTCCTCAGGAGTGCCGGCCCTATCAGGAAGTTCTGAGAGGCCGTTCCATGCTGGTGGTGAAAACCGATCCGCTTCCGGTCGAATGTGTGGTCAGAGGTTATCTCTCCGGTTCGGGCTGGGAAGAATATCAGAAGACAGGCGCGATATGCGGCATTTCCATTCCCAGAGGACTGGTAGAGTCCTCAAAACTGAAGGAGGTCATCTTTACTCCGGCGACCAAAGCAGAGATAGGTCTCCATGATGAAAACATCAACTTTGAAAGGATGGAGGAGATCGTTGGAAAAGACCTGGCCCAGCGATTGAAATCCATCTCTCTGTCTGTTTATCAAAAGGCACGGGATTTTGCAGAGCAGAAGGGGATCCTCATCGCCGATACCAAGATGGAGTTTGGAATGAAGGATGGAAAGCTCCTATTGATTGACGAACTTCTCACACCGGATTCTTCGAGATTCTGGCCAGAGAATGAGTATCGGCCAGGTGGATCCCAGAAGAGTTTTGACAAGCAGTTCTTAAGGGATTACCTTCTTTCCATTCGCTGGGACAAGAATCCTCCAGTGCCACAGCTACCCGGGGAGGTTATTCAAAAGACAAGAGAAAAATATCTGGAGGCTTACGAAAGACTGGTCGGAAGGCCTCTTTAGGATTCTATGGTCTTTCTGACTTTAGTGCGGTCATTGCTAAACCGACCAGGAGACCTCGGCGAGCTAATCGAGATACATCAGCCCTTCGACTGTTCGACAAGCTCACAGCTCAGGGCGAACGGAATTTAATTATTTCTGAGAAACCCTCCCCACCCATTTCAAAACCCTGAAGAACCGATTTCATAAGTGGCGCTTTATGAATTGGCGTATGGTCTCAACGTAAGCCTTTCCTCCCACATCGTAGGTGTCATTATGGTGTGCACCGAGGATGGTGAAAAAATTCTTCGGCTCATTTGCCTTCTCGAAGAGACTTTGGCCCAATTCAAAAGGGACCAGTTCGTCCTCATCTCCATGGAGGATGAGGAGCGGGACTTTAAGATGAGGAATTATTGAAAGGGAATCGAACCTCCCTTTCAAAAGGGATTCTAATCCCGGAACGAATCTGCCCATGACTGCACCGATGTTGGTAAACCCCGTTAGAAATTCCAGCGGGGCATTAAACCCCGCCGGAATTAATCTGAAATGTAACCCCGCTGCAGAGCATCGGGGCATTATTTCTAACGGGGTAAAGGTCGATTCAAGGATAACCGCTCCTACTTCCTTCTTCGAAGCTAAGTCAATGGCAACCGCTCCACCCAGAGATTCACCAAAGAGGACGATCTGCTTTGGATCGATACGGCGTTCCTGTATGAGATAATTCCAGGAGGCCAGGGCATCGAGATAACAGGACTCCTCTGATGGAATACCCCGGCTCCGTCCATAACCATGGTAATCGATCATAAAAGAGGATATTTGAGGATGGCATAATAGACGGATCTTTTCGATCCGATGGGAGATGTTTCCACCATTTCCATGAAAGAAGAGCATGACGCTTTTCCCTAGACCTGGGATGAACCAGCCGTGGAGGGTCACTCCATCCTCACAACGGAAATGGACATCCTCATATTCCATTCCCGCATTGGACGGAAAGGTCAGAAGTTCTCTCTCCGGAAAGAAGATGAAAGATCGTTCGAGGAAATGCCTATCAGTCATAAGATCTCTCCTTTTTTATTAAATTAACCAGACAATTTCAAGAGGAAATTATCGGTGGGTGTATCCCTGAGTCTCAGAAGCTCCCATCATAAAAGCCTGGGTAGTGATCCGACTGGGGTGCTGGAAAAACTTTATAGCGGTAACCTCTTCTCGCACACTCCGATTGACGAAATAACCCTAAAAAGGCTTGCTTGATTAATAACGAAGGTTACCCCTAACCCTCTTAAAGATCCGCTTGATAAAGCTTTGAAAGTGTCCCCGTCGGATCACCTGCGTCGAGACACAATCCTGCACCTATAACTGAGGGGATATCTGTCGGTGGAGGGGAGGACAGGTTGACAGAAGCGAAAGGTAAGGGATATGATTTTGATGGAGGATGAAACAGATGGATGAGATCATCTACTGCGAAAAACCAGATCTGAATAAACCTTTTTTGATC
Source organism: Thermodesulfobacteriota bacterium (assembly GCA_030024065.1). Next base: position 4,109 of record JASEIE010000074.1, on the reverse strand, counting down.
ATTGGGTTCGAGGGGTGGCCCAATGCTGCAGAGGTTTCCTCCTTTTCGCTCCAGCAACTGGTGGAAAATAAGAAGGCAAGGAGATTCGCCTCCATTCCAATGGAGAATTTCTATCAAATGGCTTCATTGCGCCCGACGGCGATGATCAAGGAAGGAAGATTGTTAGAATTGAATTTTCCGGGAAATCATTTTTATTATTCTCAGGATCCACCTGGAAAAGACCTCATTCTCTTTTCCGGGGTTGAACCCCATTATCGCTGGAATATCTTTGCTGACCTCCTTCTCGATCTCGCTCAAAAGCTCGAAGTGTCTCGGCTCTTCACGATCGGCGGAACTTACGATTACATCCCTCACACCTTCCCGACCATGGTCAGCGCCCTTTTCAATCATGAGGATTTAAGGGAGGAGATCGTCCGGGCAGGGCTGAACCTGACCGAATACGCCGGGCCCATCAGTATTCATACTTTTCTTCTCGAAGCGGCAAGGAAGAGAGGGATAAGGGGGATCAGTCTCTGGGGTCATGCGCCCCAGTATCTCCAGGCGAGGAACGTAAAAGTGGTCTATGGAGTTCTTAAAAGTCTCATCGATTTAACAAAGTTAGAGATAGACCTTTCAAGGCTTCAAAATGCCAGCGACTATTTTGACCGGCAGGTGAACGATCTCGTCAGCGAGGACCCGAAACTCCAGGAGGTCATCAATAAGTTAGAAGAGGTCTACAAAAGCTCTAAGAAGCCTTCGCCTTTCCAGGGGAAGATGGAGGAATCGAAAGAGGATAAGGTGGTCTATATTCAGGCCTTTCTTAAGAGACAGGAGGATGAGGAGAAGAAAGAGAATTGACCAAGTCACCCCTCATCCTTCCCTTTGTCGAACCATCGACCGAACGGATGGGGCAGGGGAGGATCAGGGTGAATGAAATAAATTTTCATGGAGCTGTATCAGTTCTTTGAGATTTCTTAATATCCTTTTCGGTTTCATTTGCGAGAGTTCCGCTTTGGAGTGAAATCCTGTTGGAAGGGCATAAACATCTACCCCTGCCTCTTTTCCCGTCTCGATATCGGTAAGGGTATCTCCTACAAAGACCACCTCCTCCGGAGGAAGTCCCATCTCTCTCAAAGAGGCATGAACCATATCTGGAAAAGGTTTGGTCCGGGGAACATCTCCTGCTCCGATTACTGAATTAAAATAATGAGACACCCCGAGATGGTTAAGGGCCTCTCTTGAGAAACGGCCGAATTTATTGGAGGCGACACCCAGGATAACGCCCCGGGAGTGGAGTGTCTCAATGACTTCCTTTGCCCCGTCCAGAAAATGGGTATGGTCGATATAGACCTCTGCATACTTTCTTCTCATGATGGGGATGTTTTTTTGAGTCTCTTCGGGAGAAAAAAACTGTTGAAGTGTTGATTCCAGATCTGCCTTCAGATAGTTCTTAAGCTCGCCGTATAGAAATATTTCTTTTCCGGACTGTTGAAAGGCCTCCTTCAATCCCAGATAGATCGCCTCATAGGCTTCCATAAGTGTCCCATCCAGATCGAAGATGATTCCGTGGATTCGTTTCTTCAAGTCTCCAAGAATCTCATGAAAGCCCTGGAAGTAATGGCAGGCGATGTCCTGGTCAATGCAGTAGGGGTAGAGGGAATCCTTGGCAAAGACAAAGTCCGCCTCGCGGGCTGCACATCTATCGGAGAGCCCATTCCCCACAAAAAAAATAGTCTCATAATCTTTTCGGTGGATTTGGACGAGCCTCTTCTTGCAGGTCCCGCAGAGTCCACACTCATCATTGGAATGGGGAAAGGAGATATCCACTCCTCCATCCTTCAGCAGATGGATGCCGTTGGCATAGAAGGGGATTTCGGTGAGGTGATGAGTTTCCAGCAGGGTCCGGATATAAAAATCGAGACCGTCACTCACAATCTTCACATCAATATCGTTCTCCCTGCAATATTGATAGAAAGATCGGAAATGGGGATCGATCTCTGAATTCTCCCGGATGAAACGGAGGACAGCTTCTTCGTCACCCTTGAAGATTTTTGCAATACGTGAGTAAGCCTCTTTGGACCCGATCCTGCCATTACAGAAATCCCGGTCAATCGTCCTCCAATCTTCTGAAGAGAACCGGTTGACCAGAATATAACCCATATCCTGGATGCTGATTGTCCCATCGAAGTCGCAAAGAATAAGTTTTTTCATAACCATTGCCCATAAGGGCTTCGTCACTTCTGTCTGCTATAAGTACGAACCATAAGGGTAGTCTTTGGGTAAACCCAGTTAGAAATTCCAGTCGTTCGACCCAGAGGCTCTCGACGGGCGGGGCATTATTTCTAACGGGGTAAAGGTTACGAAGCCAGTTTGGTGTATAGGCAAAGGGTTACGGTTAAGAGACTTAAAGGACCAACAACATAACCCTTAGACGAAACGGGCATCTTAACCTTAACCTTTAGGCCAATGACTTCTATTTTCCCTGAAATTCAATCTTCCCAGCCGATCGGCCTCTTTTTGGCTACAGGAAGCTTAAATTTCTCCTTCAATCGTCTGGCAACGAGGTCCGGGACCAGACCTTCGACCGTTCCACCGAGTTTGGACACCTCCTTGATCGTTCTGGAGGAGACGAAGAAATAGTCCTTGCTAGTCATCATGAAGAGGGTATCCAGATGGGTGTTGAGGCTTCGGTTCATGGAGGCCATATGAAATTCATACTCGAAATCGGAGGTGGCTCGAAGACCCCTCAAGATCACTTTCGCATTAGTCTTTTCCACATAGTTGACCAGGAGTCCCTTAAAACTGTCGACGATAACATTAGGACTTTCCTTGAAGATGGCCCTTGCCATCTCAACCCGTTCCTCTATTGTGAAGAGAGCCTTTTTTTCCGCATCATGGGCGATGGCAAGAATCACCTTATCGAAGATCTCAAGAGCCCTCTCAACGATATCGATATGACCATAGGTGAGTGGATCAAAAGAGCCGGGGTAGATGGCCACTTTTCCCATTTCGTTTTTGTCTCCTTTCTTCTTTTCATTCATCTCGTCTTACCTCTTTTATCCCTTCGACAGCCTGAAAGAAAGAGACCATTGTATCTCCCATTTTTTTCTGACGGATGAGGTCCCATTCTTCCATCTTTTTTGGAAGGGATTCACGGGGGCTATGTTCGATCACCAGGACCGAGCCATTATGATAGATTCGACATAGGCTGAGCTTAAATAGGGTTTTACGAATAAGTCCTTTTTCATAGGGGGGATCCATGAAGATCAGATCAAAGGCTTCTCCTCTCCTTTCGAGAATTCCGATGGCCCGGTTCACCTCTTTCGGAATGATTTCGGACTGTTCCATAAAACCACACTGAAGGAGGTTTCTGTGAATGATTCTTATGGCCTCCCTTCCTCTCTCAACAAAAATGGCCTTCTCTGCACCCCGGCTCAGGGCTTCAATCCCTAAATTCCCCGTACCAGCAAATAAGTCCAGAACGACCTTTCCCTCCACTTCATCTCCGAGGATGTTGAAGATCGACTCCTTCACCCGATCAGAGGTGGGACGAAGGGAATAACTCTTTGGCGTCACCAACCTCCTCCCCTTCGATGCTCCACTGATGACACGCATATTTAACGATCAAATCCCAAATTCCAAATCCCAAATCTCAAACAATATCCAAATCTCAATTCCAAATGACCAAAACGCTTTTTGGGGAAGTTGGTTCATTGGAGCTTATTTGGAATTTGGTGCTTGGGATTTGGTGCTTATCTTCAATAATTCTTCGATCCTTTTTTGCATGTTCTCCAGATGCGATCCCTGCCAGTAGATTCTTCTACATGTCGGGCACTGGTAAAAATCTCTCTGCTGAGAGAAGATGAAGTCCGGGACTTTTCCCTCTGCCTCTTCCCGTGGAATCGCATCGATTGGGTCATTACAGAGGAGACATCGGGTGTACAGTTTTTCATCGTCGGGAGAGAGGGTTCCTTTTTGAACTACCTCCTTCAACTGGCCAGAAGGGTGATCCTCCGTGATGGTGATGATACGATCTTTCGGTCTTCTTATGGCCAGTTTCGTATTCCGGGTCAGGATGATCCGATCTTCCTGACGGGCCAGATGGATGAGTTGATGAATATCCTCCCCCC
>JASEIE010000073.1 GCA_030024065.1 Thermodesulfobacteriota bacterium | reverse complement strand
CGGGCTTGATCCGGAATCCAGTGTTTTCCTGGATTCCTGCTTTCGCAGGAATGACATGCTTTGTTGTGATTAATGACGCTGTATATAATATGCTAATTTTGTATTGCTAATTTTGCAATTTGCAATGGTCTTTTATAATTGCTCCACGATGAGACTGACGGCCTCCGCACCTCCCAGACAGAGGGAGGCCATTCCGCGTTTCAGCCCCCTCTCTTTCATGGCGTAAAGTAATGTGGTCAGAACCCTCGCCCCGCTGGCGCCGATGGGATGACCCAGTGCTACCGCGCCACCGTTCACATTGACCCTCTCTTCATCAATTTTTAAGGCTTTCATAATCGCCACGGTTGTTGCTGCAAAAGCCTCGTTGATTTCGAAGAGATCGATATCCTTGAGAGAGAGTCCTGCTTTTTTGAGAGCTTTTGGAATGGATTGGATCGGCGCCACGAGGACATCCTCCAGTTCCACGCCGGCTGCTGCCTGCGCTCCAACTTTTGCCATCGGCTTCACGCCTAAGGACAGAGCCTTTTCTCCGGTCATCAGCACAAGAGCGCTTGCCCCATCACTGATCTTGGAAGAATTCCCGGCCGTGGCGAAACCGTCTTCTTTGAAGACCGGTTTGAGCTTTGCCAGGGCATGAAGATCTGTATTTCGAGGACCCTCATCCGTATCAAAAAGTGTGGGTTCACCTTTCTTCGAGGGAATCCGAATGGGAAGGATCTCCTCTTTAAATTTCCCATCCCGAATTGTCTTCATTGCCCTGAGATTCGATTCGTGAGCAAATCGGTCCTGCTCTTCACGGCTGATATTGAATTTTTTCGATTGGATATCTGCCGTAAATCCCATATGGTAGTCATTTACCACATCCCAGAGGCCGTCATGGACCATTCCATCCACCAGTTTCCCGTCCCAGAGGCGGTACCCAGTTCTGGCATTTTCCAAATAGTAAGGGACACGGCTCATGTTTTCCATCCCGCCTGCTACGACCACCTCAGCATCCCCTGCCATGATGACCTGAGCCGCAAGCATGACCGCTTTCAAGCCGGAGCCGCAGACCTTATTGATCGTAAAGGCTCCTCCCTCCATCGGGAGTCCTGCTTTGATCATTGCCTGACGAGCCGGGTTCTGCCCAAGTCCAAAAGGGAGGACATTGCCCATGATCACTTCGTCCACATCCTCTTTTCGGATGTTAGACCGCTTAATGGCATCTTCGATCACCTTTCCTCCAAGTTCTGTGGCGCTGAAAGAACTCAACGCACCGAGGAAATTACCGATGGCTGTCCGAACGGCGCTCGTGATCACCACTTCTCTTATCAAAGTCTTCTCCTTTCTGAGCGACATCTTCGAGTTTTAACTTATGACGGATTTTTTCCTCGAAGCTCAGGATATCGGCTTTTAACCTGAGTAGGTTATTGATCCGCTCATCGATCTTCATAGCATTGTTATCCAATAATTCCAAAAGGCGGGGCAATACCTTCTTATTTGTCCGGTGAATCTGGTAGATGTCCTCCAGCTCATGCATTTCAGAGAGGGTGAGGCCAAGGTACTTGAGCCTTTGTATAAACTTGAGGCGCTGAAAATCCTTATCCGTATAGACCCTTTTCCCTCCTTCGATCCGTTTCACGGAATTGAGGAGACCGATCTCCTCGTAATACCGGATTGTTCGGGGGCTCATCTCTAATAGATTGGCCAGTTCACCGATCTGAAAATGTTTTAACCCGTCGATTTCCATAAGACCAATTAGCCACTTAACGTAAACTGTTAAGACCAGAGCAAAAAAAATGGAATAATGGAATATTGGGTTTAGGTGGGAAAAAACATTTCGATGTTACCCCTTATTCCATTTTTCCAACTTTCCACCATTTCTCCTTTTTCTATATGGAAGGCCATTTACCTACTGATAGAACCTCGTAGCCACCTTTTTCCAGGTCCTTTACAACATCCCCGTAATCCTCTGTCTTGATCCGGATGGCGGCAATTCTCTTTCCATCCACCATGAATGAAGGGGTAACAACGCTGATGATATTGACGTTATGTTTCTTCATCACTTCAAGGGCTCCAAGCATGGATCCGGGCGTGTCTTCAAGAGCTACTGTGAGACGGGTCCCTCGTTGCTTCAGACCGAAAATATCCACAAGATGGGCTAGTGCATCTGTTTCCGTAAAGATTCCATAAAGTTTTCCCCCTTCAAGGACAGGGAGGCATCCGATCTTGTGGTCATGCATTAACTGAACCGCCTCTTCGATGAGGGTATCGGGATTAATGGTAATCAATTTATCCTTCGGAGTCATAATGGCCGAGACTTTCAGTTTTCCCAGAAGGTAGTTGAGCTCCTGGATGCTGAGCAAAGTTGCATCAGAAGGGGCTGCTTCTCGAATATCACGATCTGTAACAATCCCCAATAAGTGATTATCTTTATCAACTACTGGGAGATGGCGAACCCCCTTCTCATGGATGAGGTTTCGGGCCTCGAAAAAATTCGCATCAGGGCTGATGGTGATTGGATTTTTTCGTATTTTCTCTTTCATAAATCCTTCATAGTGGATTTTCATAATACCCTCCTCTTTAATTAAATTTTTTTTATCATATTTAGTAAATCTCGTCAAACTAAAAATTGTCTATTCCGTAATCCCTCAGTTTCGAATGCTAAATCCTTACGGCAAATACGTAACTCAGGGCTTTAGCCCTGATTCATCAGCCCTGAAGGGCTGAGTTACAGGTTACGGTAACAGTCGGTCGCCCCATAACTGAGGGAGTACGTTATTTTATTGTCAGATAGTAGATAGTTAACTCATCGAATTAAACCACCTTTTGGCTCTAAGGCTCTCACTCCCAGGTACGTTGATCATCAATCTTTCGGGCTCCGTCCGGAATTGTCCCTTTTGGGATGAATTCCACGTTGCCCCTAACCTTCATCACCTCCCGGATGGATTTTTCTATCTCCTCCTTCAATTTTTCGGGGTGGGGGACTTCTTCTTTGAGTTCGATCCGGAAGGTCATCTCATCCTTATGCTCTGTTCTTGTCACCACAACCTGATACCTTCCAATCTGTGGATGTTTTGAAACAACCTCATCAGCCTGTCCGGGATGAACAAAAAGGCCTCTCACCTTTGTAACCTGATCCACCCTGCCTAAAATCTTTATCAGTCTGGGAGAGGTCCGACCGCAAGGGCAGGGGGTTTCGGTCAGGATGGAGAGGTCTCCTGTTCCGAATCGAATGAGAGGGTAAACCTTATTGAATGTGGTGGCGACGATCTCTCCTGTTTTTCCTGGTCCTATTTGTTTGCCCGTTTCAGGATCCACGATTTCCACTATTTTGTCGTCGGGGATATGCATTCCGCTCTTCTTCATACATTCATAACCCAGACAGCCGATATCGGCCGTCCCATAAGTTTGCCGGATGATCATCCCCAGTTTTTCCTCTAATTTGGACCGGAGAGATTCGGGGAGCATTTCAGCCGCCACAAATCCAACCTTGAGGTTAAGGTCTTTCTTTGTATCGAATCCCATCTCCTCTGCCTTATCGGCAATGCTGAGAAGAAAACTGGGCGTCCCGCAAAATCCGGTGGCCCTGATGGTCTTTAAGGTATTGACCTGTTGTTCCGTATTGCCGACACCCGTTGGAATGACTACGCATCCAATTCGATGGAGTGAATTGTCAATCATATGGAGGGCAAAGGGCACCATGTGGTAACTGAAGGTATTGATAGTGATATCTCCGGGACGAAATCCTCCTGCAAACATTCCTTGTGCCCATCCCAGTTCGGTGTAATCCATTTCACCCGGTTCATAGATGGGCCCGGGGGAGACAAAAATTCTTCTCAGTTCATTAATGGAGATCCCTTCAAATCCCCCGAAGGGAGGACTTTTTTTCTGGAGTTCGACCAAATCCGCCTTTTTGGTGATGGGGATTTTTTCCAAATCCTTAATGGTCTGGATGTCCTTTGGTTTCAATCCCACGGAATCCATTTTATTCTTAAAGGCAAGGGAGTTTTTGTAAGCATATTGTATGATTCCTCTCATCTTTTGATTGAGATATTCGAGACGTTTTTTATGGGGCATGGTTTCGAGATTCTTTTTAAGAAATCCTGAGGTTCGGTCCGTGGGATCCTGTTTGGGCATGTTGAATCTCCTTAAAACGTGTCCGTGTCACGTGGTTCGTGTCGGTTATAATTAAATTGTTCAACAAAAAGTTTTTTAATGGTATTGCAATTTTGTCACCCTGAACTTGTTTCAGGGTCTCTTTTTTAAGATTCTGAAATAAATTCAGAATGACAGATTATTAGATAATGGAAAACGTAGGGGAGTCCCTCTGCGCCTGCCTGCCGGTAGGCAGGGACTCCCCTGTTGGGCTGATGTGACTTCTCCAATCGAGCGGCCACAGAGGACCGCCCCTACAAAGATCTCGGGAAGCAGGCTCTTATCCCCTCCCTGGTGGGAGGGGATATTTTTAAGGGAAGCTGGAAATTAGTATTACTTCTTCTTTGGGAATGTTCCTTCAAAGGGAACGAAGACATCTCCCTTCTCTGTTGAGAAGACCGCCATTCCTTCGTGGACCTTAATGCCAAAGCCAAAGTCGCCAACCTTTGCATACCAGTCTTTGATAAGAGCGGCAGGATCTAACTTCAATTCCTGGACCTTTGGAGCCTGGGCGACCAAAAGGGTTAATCGTATCACCGCCGAGTCGGAAATATTCACAGCGCGATATTGGCTTGTTGTTTTAGGCGGGAAGTAAACACGATCATATAAGGTAGGAGTGGCAATTTCAATATATTTATTTGGAGCGGCTTCAAAGGAGACAGTAAATTTGATGTTATCGAGCATGATATTATATCCACTGGGGTTATCGATGTTAAATACAAAGCCGAGACCCAGTGGAGTCCTGGCCGGAAGATCAACCCAGGGGAAATAACTTGAAATTTCAACCCGCTCTAATGTGATCTTTGGTTTTCCCGCGTCTTCCGTTGGGAGGAGACCGGGTTTACAAGCTGTCATTCCCCAAATCGCAAATGTAACCATGATGAGGATTAACAATATTCTTCGCATAATAAACCTCCTTTTTGTCGTGTTAGGTGAATGGTGATTCGTGACTCGTAAAAAGACTTTAAATTATTACGATTCACCAACACGAATCACGAGTCACGATCTTAGGTGAGCCATCTCTTTCTTCTTTTGTAATGTTTCACATGTCTGAAACTCTTTCTCTCACCAATATCAGAGAGTCCCAAATAAAAGTCTCTGATATCGGGATTTTCTTTCAACTTCTCTGAGGTATCATGCATCACGAGCCTGCCGTTTTCTAAGACATAGGCATAAGGGGCAACGGTGAGAGCCAATTTCACATTCTGCTCTACAAGAAGAAGCGGGATTTTTTCTTTCTTGTTCAATTGGGTGATGATGTCGAAGATCTCTTTGATGAGGAGGGGTGCGAGGCCCATGGAAGGTTCGTCAAGAAGCATCAGTTTGGGTTGGGCCATCAGAGCTCTTCCGATGACAGTCATCTGCTGTTCTCCCCCGCTGATGAAACCTGCGAGGACATTGCGCCGATCCACCAGTCTGGGGAAATAATGATAGACCATCTCCAGTCTCTCTTTGACGGCTGATCCATTTCCTCTGAGATGAGCTCCGACTCGAAGATTCTCTTCCACCGTAAGGTGTTCAAAGACCCGTCTTCCTTCAATAATCTGAAAGATTCCCCTCTTAGCGATTTCCTCTGCATGGAGGTGGTGGATCTTTTCTCCCATAAACTCAATACTTCCATCGGTCACCTCACCATCCTCATGCTTGAGCAGACCCGAAATGGATTTTAAAGTGGTGGATTTCCCAGCACCATTTGCACCGAGAAGCGCAACAATCCCGCCAATAGGCACATCGATGGAGACCCCCTTCAACACCAGAATGACTTCGTGATACATGACCTCGATGTTATTGAGCTTCAAAATATTTCCTGAAGTTTTTGCAATTTCTGGTTTCAAGATGTTCCTCCTTACCAACCGAGCCAGCTCATCCACTTGTCAGAGAATTTAGCCCGCATATCGAGTTCAGCTACGGTTTGAGGTTTCCCCTTGACCACTCTTGCAACCCTGACAATGGAGCTGTAGCGATGGTCTGTCGGGGTCAGTGTCACCAATTGACCGCCGAACTCCTTCAAGCCCGGCCAGTCTTTAAAGGTCTCGAAGGCGTCTTTGATACCAGGGCCATTCAATTGCCCTGCTTTATCTGCCCGTTTCATTGCCTCCACGGCCATGCCGACCTTTACCCAGCCCTGAACCGTTCGAATGAGCCGGTTTTCGAGAGGGATGCCGGGGTTCAGTTTTTTAGCATACGCGACTACCTTCTTCTCTTTAGCCGGATATTCATCAATGAAAAGAGCACATCCGAGAAGGCCCATTGCACCTTCAGCTGCTGCCCCAGCCAATTTCGGAAGGTTTTCATCAAATCCCCAGTTATTGATAATATGATCAGCACCCAATCCAAGGGCATAAGCATCTTTCAGAGCTGCGGATACAGACATGGTGGTATTCCCGTGCCAAACCAGATTGGCTCCAAAGCCTTTAGCCGCAATCACCTGGCTTTTGGTATCCAGAGCTGTTAAGCCCACATGATTATCCGGCCCGATATCAAAGCCGAGAATAGCTGCCTGATCCTTGATCGCTTTAATTGGAGCAGTAGCGTAAGGTGAGGCAGTGTCTATGAAGCAGACGAACTTGGGTTTATCACCCTTCTCTCGAAGGGCCTTCCATTTTGGATCTTTCTTCCAGACCTCCTCAAACCAATAAGTGATCGCCCCACGGGCGTTGGTCGAATAATCCGTTCCATAAACGAAGTTGTAAGGGGTCTTCTTGGGATCGCAGAGATGGCCTGAAAAGGAGCTGGACAGATAAGGCATTTTGTCAGCGTTGATTGTGGGAGAGAGGGCTTCGGTATCACCTGTTCCCCATCCTAAAACCATGGCCACCTTATCGTAATCCCGGAACCGTTTGTACGTGGTGATGGCTTCAGGAACACGGTAACCATAGTCATATTGGAACAACCGGATCTTTTTGCCATTAATCCCTCCTGTGTCATTGTAATATTGGACTGCTTCACGAACCCCCAGAGCCTCATCCTTGCCCACATCAGAAGTAGCGCCTGTGGTATCCTGAAGGGCACCGAGCTTCACCTCCTGACCTATAGCCCAAGAAGCAATGAAGCATAGAACAAAACATATACAAATGATCATTTTAATTCTCATTTTTCACCTCCTATAAATTTTGTCGTGTTTCGTGATAGTGATTCGTGACTCGTAAAAAAACTCAAATCTATCACGATCCACCAACACGATTCACATACATCTGGAAAAGTAACCATGACCTCCTTCTTTCCCCTCATTAGCCGATGATGTTTCATCACCTCCTTCACTTTTGTGATTGGTGAATGGTGATTTGTGACTCGTAAATTTAAGATCTTGTGAAGAAATATATCATTTTTTAACACGATTCACGAGTCACGAACCACGATTCACGCTAATATGAAAACGGCCATAAGTTAAAGTAATTCTTTATCTGCCACCAACGATAAGAGAGACCATTTGGTTCGAAGATCAAAAACAGGACAATGGCCAGACCGAAGGCTGCCTCTTTTACATAAAGAAATTTTTCAAGGAGGAGAGGTAAAAATGGCATAAGATCAACAAAAAATGGGTTCTGGGTTAGAACAAATACGAGAAATTTGAGGCCTTCCGGTATCAAGGTCATAAACATAGCCCCATAAATAATTCCATGGATGCTCCCCACCCCTCCAATCAGGATAACACCCACCAGCCAGAGGGACCAGCCGAAATGGAAATGTTCGGGGCTGACCGCAGCGAGAGAGGAGGTCCAGAAGGCTCCTGCAACCCCTCCGAAGAAGCCTGCTACAAAGAAAGCCAGTAATTTATAAAAAACAATATTGACGCCCAGCGCTTCTGCAGCGATATCATTATCCCGAATAGCAATCCAGGCTCGCCCGATCTTTGACCGAAGAAGATTTGCCATGACGAGGATACATAAGATAACAAGGATCACCATCACGTAATAGACATCCATATCTGATTTAATCATCCATGGGCCTATCTTGACCGTCCCGGGTGGGATAGAGTAGGCTACCCCCCTCCCTCCAATTTGACTGACATACTGTGTAATGAAGAATTCCACAGTAATAAATTGGGCCGCCATGGTGGTCATAATGAGGTAAAATCCCTTGACCCGAGCAGACGGGAGACCGAACAGGACAGACCATAGGCCGCCAACAATTCCCCCCATGATCATGGCAATGGGGTAGGGGATATGAAGTTGAAGCATCAATAGCGTGCAGGTATATGCTCCCATCGCCAAGAATGCGGCGTGTCCCAGGGTAACCTGACCGCAGTAGCCAATGAGCAACTGAACTCCAATGGCAGAGAGAATGGTATAGCCCACCACATTGGCAATCGAAATGAGATACATGCCTGCAAATTGGGGGATGATATAGAAGACGGTGAAGAGGAGGAGGATCATCTTTCCCCAGACAAATTTGGTCTGCCACCAGGCATGATCCTGTTGGTAGTATTGATGATAGACACCACACGGTCGATAACTCATAACTAAACCTCCAATGATTAGAAGAAAATTACGTGAATCGTGATTCGTGTCGGTGATTCGTGATCTAAACTATCCGATCACCAACACCATTCACCAGTCACCCAATCAGACTCGTTCGATCCTTACCCAGCCCCAGAGCCCGTAAGGTTTGAACAGCAAAACGATGACCATTACCGCAAAGGGAAATACATCTTTAACCCCACCAGGGGTAAAGCGGCTCAAATAACCATCTGCCAAATTCTGAATGATTCCGATGACCAGACCGCCTACGATAGCTCCCGGTACGGAGTTAAGGCCTCCCAGAACGACCGCGGGGAGAACCAGCAAGCCAAGATAACCCACAGAGATATTTAAACCATTAATATTCCCCAACAGGGTTCCACCTACTCCGGCAGCCATAAAGGCAATTGCCCAGGCAAGGGCGTAAACAACCTTTGCATTCACTCCCAAAGACAGGGCAGCCATTTCGTCGTCTGCCGTGGCCTGCATGGACAGTCCCCATTTAGTGTATTTGAAGAAAGAGACAAAAGCGATGAGAAGGATAATCGAAGCAACAAACGCCCAGAGGTAAACCTGGCCGACTACGATCTTTCCAATAAAAACAGGTTCCATTGGAAAGACCCAAGGAGTAAAAACGACCGTATCCGTTCCCCAGATTAGCATTACAATCCCTTTGAAAAAGAAAGCAAGCCCCACGGTCACCATAATGACGCTCAATACTGGTTCTCCTACCATTGGTCTCAGAAAGAGAATTTCCGTTAAAATGCCGAGAGCGAATCCGATCACCAGCGTGAAGAGCAAGGCCAGGAAAAAAGGGATTCCCCAGTGGTAAAAGGTCAGACAGACATAGGCCCCGATCAGGGTGAGTTCCCCCATCGCTAAATTGAGAACTCCAGAACACTTGTAAATAAGAGTCCATCCTAAAGCGACCAGAGCATAGATGCTTCCGACGAGAATTCCTGTAATTAAAAGTTGTAAGAAGATTTCCATGTTGCCTCCTCATAAAAGATCAGGTTGAGGTTAAGGATGAGGTTAAGATTTAAATTTTGGTTTAGGTTTTTCTCAACCTTAACCTTGACCTTGACCTTGACCTAAAGAATGGCTATTGCGGTACTTCCATCACCCGGAGGTCTGTTTTAATATGAACCACCCTTCCATCCTCATAAGTGATGGTAGTATCCATATGGACATTATCAGTATCCGAATAAAGGCCACTGACAATGTCTTTATATCGTTCTTCGACAAAAGCCCTTCTCAATTTTCGGGTTCGGGTCAATTCATCATCATCAGCATCAAATTCTTTGTAAAGATTAATAAACTTCTTAATTTTTGCCACAGGAGGCAAATCTTTGTTCATTTTTACAATATCTTTTTTTACCAGTTCGTAAACCTCAGGCATCTGGGAAAGTTCCGGATAACTGGTGTAGGCAATATTTCGGGCCTCTGCCCAATTGCCCACCACCCCATAATCGATGCAAATGACAACCGTGACATAAGGTTTGTTATCACCAATGGCCCAGACATCCCTAATATAGGGACTGAATTTGAGCCGGGCCTCCAGATACTGGGGGGCGAATTTCATCCCGTCGCTTAAGATCATAACATCTTTAGTTCGATCAAAGACGACAAGATGGCCATCCGCATCGAGGAACCCGGTATCGCCGGAATGGAGCCACCCATCTCGCAGGGTTTTTGTTGTCTCCTCCGGCATCTTGTAATATCCCTGAAAAACAGAGGGGCTTTTTGAGATGATTTCCCCATCTGGAGTAATTTTCACTTCGGTTTCAGGAATGGGTTTTCCCACCGTGTCAAATTTAATATCGTCATCGCGATGAAGCACTGAAATTCCGGCAATCTCTGTCTGGCCATAAATCTGTTTGAGATTCACTCCAAGGGCATGGAAGAAGCGGAAATGGTCTGGTCCCATCGCCGCGCCTCCGGTGTAGGTATCCCGTATTCGGGAAAGGCCTAAGTGGTCTTTCAGCTTTTTATGGACACCTATGGAGGCAAGATAATTGAATGCTTTCCAGTAAAAGGGAACAGGCTTTTTTGTAAATTTTAGCTCGGCGACATAATAGCCGATCTTCATTGCCAGCTCGTAGGCTTTCCTTTTCGACCAGGAGGCATCTAAATATTTGACCTGGACATTTCGAACCATCTGTTCATAAATGCGAGGGGGGGCAAACATCACGTGGGGGCCGATTTCACGAATATTCTCCTGAGCGGTTTCAGGTTCTTCGGGGAAGTTAAGGGTAAACCCTGACTGGATTCCGCAGGAGATCGACATCATCTGTTCTCCGATCCAGGCAAAAGGGAGGTAGGAGACGAAATCATCTGATTCAAAATAGGGGTCGACCCGCATCAGATTGAGGCCCATCGTTAACATGTTGTAATGGCTGAGGAGGGCCCCTTTTGGAAGGGCAGTGGTTCCAGAGGTGTAGAAGAGAAGACAGATGTCATCTCCTTTCCCTTTCATGATCATATCCTCGAAGAGCCCCGGTTCTTTCTTGTCGATCTCTTCTCCGATCTTCATCACCTCTTTGAGGCTGATAAGAATAGGGTCGTCATAATCCCTCATCCCTTTGGGATCGTCCCAGATCATTTTTTTTAGCTTGGGGCATTTATCCTTAATCATGAGGCATTTATCAACTTCCTCCTGGCCTTCGCCCACCATCAACTTAGCATCGGCGTGGTCGATGATGTATTTTACCTCGTCAATCAAAGAATCCTGAAAAAGCCAAACCCCCACGCCACCAGCACACATGGCGGCCATCTCTACCCAGAGGGCCTCAGGCCGGTTGTCTCCGATCATAGCCACCTTATCCCCTCTCTCCAGACCCAAAGAGACCATTCCCAGGGCAATCTGTTTCACATTTTCATAATATTCTTTCCAGGTGATGGGAACCCAGATTCCAAACTCCTTTTCCCGCATGGCTACCTTTTTGTCCCAATATTTTTTAGCAGATTGCAAAAAGAGTTTTGGGATGGTCAGATCCTTATTAATCTCAATTTCTTTCCATTTACCGACGTGTGACATAGAGGTCCTCCGCCTCACCAAGATAGGCTTTGATCACATTGGGATTTTTTTGAACCTCAGGAGGGGTTCCTTCTGCGATCTTCTCGCCAAAGTTAAGCGCTATGACCCGGTGTGAAATATCCATCACCACTCCCATATCGTGTTCAACCAGGACACAGGTGGTTTGCCATCGTTCTTCTTCATTGATATCTAAAATGAATCGCGCCATATCCTCCACTTCCTCTAAATTGAGACCAGCAAGAGGTTCATCCAGCAGTATGATTTTGGGATTGAGGGCCAATGCCCGTGCCAATTCCACTCGCTTTTGAAGTCCATAAGGAAGCATTCCCACCATCTTATTTCGGATATGTTCTATCTCAAGGAGATCAATGATCTCCCTTTCAATAAAATCCCGGTGCTCGATCTCCTCACGAGCCGTCTTTCCAAAGTAAACGGAGCCACTGATCAGTCCTGTTTTGAGATGAATATGGCGACCGAGCCGGATGTTATCGAGTACGGTTGCCCCTTTAAAGAGCTCAAGTTTTTGGAATGTCCTTGAGATCCCCATCTTTGCCCTCTGATAGGGTTTTAATCTGGTGATCTCCTTCCCTTCAAAATGGATGGTTCCTTTTTGGGGATGGTAGAGACCATTGACGCAGTTCAAAAGCACTGTTTTTCCTGCCCCGTTGGGACCGATGATGGAAAAGATCTCCCCTTTTTTCACTTCAAAGTTTACCGCCATCAAGGCCTGAACACCTCCAAAAGCCATATGGATGTTTTCAACTTTAAGTTGAACTTCACTCGTGACGGCCATTAAGAACTCCTTTCTCAAAAGAGATAAATAGTGATTCATTTGGATAAAAAGGTAAGGAGTGTGATGCGCTGGAGAGGCGCGATTGGGGAGGAAAACGGAGAGATATAGACCTGGGTAAAGGAATCGGTCTGCCAAAGGGAAAAACCATACTTTCCCCATTCATCTGGATTTGGCTCTGCCTCTTGTTTGAGACTCCCACCGTTGTCTCAATAGCTCAGTTTATTTTTAAATGAGGGGTGAAAAATGAAATGGAAAAAATAATTCTAAAAATAACCTTTCCTTATTACCAGAGCACTATTTTTTTGTCAAGAGAAAAAAACCAGTTTACGTACCCCCTCAGTTAAAGAGATATAAAAGGGTCGGGAAGTTCTTCTGGAAAAACCTTGAAGCGAAACCTCTATCCGTTGCACTGCGTAGGTTCGCTTCCGAAAATCACCATGCAAAGGGCAGGACGGCCGATTGGCATGACCTCTATGACCGCTTTACAAGGTTTTGGAGGGAGAACCTTCCGACCCTTTCGGGTCAGGTAACCCTCCATAACCGAGGGGTTACCAGTTTACCCCGTTAGAAATAATGCCCCACTGCTCCCTCCGGGCCGGCGGCTGCAGCGGGGTTGTGGGTTACATTTCAGAATAATTCCGGCGGGGTTTAATGCCCTGCCGGAATTTCTAACGGGGTTTACGTAAAATGTGAAAAAAAACATTTGAGAAATTAAAAGCATTTTAAATCTAAGAAGTTATATCGATTTTGCCCTCCTTCGCAGAAAGCCAGGCTTGCGCGTCGTAACGCTTCAGCGTGCACAGGCTTCAGCCCGTGGGGTTCCACTTCAACTTATGCTTGCCTCCGGCTATTTGCCAGGGAAGGGTGGTTTCAGTGTTTACAGGAGGTGACAGGAGGTGACTCTTATCTTGACAAACCATTCATTTGTGTTAACAATGAGACACGATATACAGTGTGGCAGGGGTTGTTCAAGGGGAAGAAGAGTATTCAAATTCGATGCAAGGTTTGCTGTGCCC
>JASEIE010000072.1 GCA_030024065.1 Thermodesulfobacteriota bacterium | reverse complement strand
TTTTAAAATTCATCGTTCTCTTGTAATGCTTCTCCAGTCCCTTCTTTCCCCTTTCCGAAGTGATCACCACTGGATTTCCAATTCGTTCCACGGTCTGAGGAAGTGAACCCGAATGGTCCATCTCCACATGATTCGATACGATGATGTCGATCTTCGACGGATCGATAATCTCTGAAATTCGTCCAAGCATCTCCGAGTAGAAAGGGGCCTTGACCGTATCAATAAGGACATTCTTCTCATCAAGAATCAGATAGGCATTGTAAGTGGTCCCGAATGGAGTTGAATAGCCATGAAAGTCTCTCCCATTCCAGTCGATTGCACCCACCCAGTAAATCCCTTTCTTTAGCTCCACGATCTCCATAACTGGCCTCCACCATTCCCATAAGTGATTTTTTAATTAACCATAAAGAATTCCCTCTTAAAAATCAACCGACCTGAGAAAAAAATCCCATCAATCGATGGGATTGATGGGATGATGAATAGTATCCTTTAAAATGTCCCCTAATGGGATGACTGAACAGATTGACTGCTAAATTTTAGTTGGCTTGCATAAATCCCCCTTATCCACTGCCACCCTGCCGCAGGCATCACAGGTATAATTTAACTTTGCCACCTTGGGCTTGCAGACATGCCTCGGATTGCTCACCGTGATGCCGCAATACTCACAGGTATAGGCCCGCTTGATCTCCTGCGGAGCACAGAGGTGACCTTTCTCCGTTGTAACCAGTCCGCAATTCTTGCACTTGTAAATTCCAGATTTTGGTTTCGTTGCCATTGGACTATTCTCCTTTCTTTAAATTTTTACTTCTTCGGAATGACCTCAAATGAACTTAATATCTTCTGGAAATCTTCACGGTCTCTCCCACCTTCCCTTTCCAATATCACAAAGAGGATGAAGAGCTGATAGGGTTCTGTAAATCCGTAGATCCACCCCTGTTCCCTCTTCACACCCTTAACGGTATAGGTTGCATATTTCTTCGCTGCAAACTGAACGCCCTTCAGATTGATGGGTTCTGTTGGACCGACCGTTACCTCAATTCCTTTGCCATGCTCCTCTTCCAACTCTTGCTTAAAGCTTCCCGTGGCTGCTGTCGTAAGCCATTCGATCGATTCCTGGCTAAATTTTGAATACCGACCTGCTGGTGTTAAATCGATCTGAATGTTTGATTGCGTGGTTGGATTGAAAACAAAGACTTCCGACTCCTCCAATCCCGGTTTTTCATAGCCCAGATCTAACATAAAATTCGGAAATTCTGTGGCTATTTTCCAATGAGGAGGAGCTGATACCTTAAATGGAAACCGAATACCTGTAAATTGATTTCCCTCGATCTTCCCCACAGGCAGGTTGAGGGCAACTTTGACAGCCTCACGAACAGGAACTCCGGCACATCCCGCTAAAAGAAAAGAAATCAGAACAACGATAAAGGTTATTTTTCTCATCACCATTTTTCACCTCCTGAATATTAACGTTTTACAGCAATTTCTATACCATAATCATTTTTTCCATGACAATAATATAACATATTGATTTGTTTTAGATTTTTTGTATTATGGAAGAGAAGATCTATCAGATTCATGTTAGATAACGTCTGATTTATGACCCACCTGTATTGAATTTGTACTCTGATCTAAGTTCGGAGTTTTATCAAGGATTTTAATAAATTCATCATTGCTCCGAACTCATTACTCCGAACTCTGAACTTATTTATTGAGGCCGGCCGATGGCTCCAAGATAGATTGATATCTCATTCTTTCCATCGACTCCGATGAGTCTATCCACTTCCTCATCGAAGAAAGCGCCCACTGTGCAACAGCCCAGACCAAGTCCAGTCGCAGTTAAGTAGAGATTCTGCCCGATATGTCCGGCATCCATATAGATGTAACGATAGGCCCTCTCTCGATACTTCCACTTCGAACGCTCTATAATCGCTGTCCAGACAAAGACACACGCGGCCTCTTCGAGCATTTCCTGGCCGAGTCCGGCGCGGGAAAGTTCAGAACCCAAATTGCCCTCTTCCAGAAGGATCAATTCGGCTTTCTTCACATCGTAATGGTAGAGACCGGGTGATATCTCTTCGACCCGGTTAGCGATGATATAGGTCTCAATGGGATAGAGGGCTCCTGCAGAGGGACAAGCCCTGAAATCGTATCCCCAGGCCTTTGAGGTGATCCCCTGCGTTGCCCAGAGTAATTGGGAGAGTTCGGAGAAGGTGATAGATTGAGAGGAAAATTCCCTGATCGACCGTCTTTTGGCAATGGTCTCCCAGAGGGGCTTTCCACCCTTCTGATCAATGGGGCGGATGGGGAATTTCTTTAACGGATGGGAAAATCCCTTGTCGGGGGAGGGTTGATTTGCCCAATCCAGTCCACCCCGGTCCATTGCCTCCCTTCGATACTTCGTCTCTTGATGATAAAGGTCTCCAATCCCTTCTTTCCCTCGATTCATAAAGCACCTCCATTAAACAAAAATAATGAGATTCAAATAAAAAGACAATAACTATTTTGTGGAAAAATTTTCCTTGACAAAAATCACTGTTCAATATATTAACTGGTACTGGTAATAACCAGTTATGACAGGACGTTTTGGCCCATATCTTATGAACCTATAATGGAGGTTAAATTGTTAAAAAATAACGAATCCACCCCATTATATGAACAGCTTAAAAAAATACTTCGCCAGCAAATCGAAGAAGGAGAATTTAAACCTGATCAACTTATCCCTTCCGAGAGAATTCTTTGCCAAAAATATCACACCAGTCGAATCACGGTCAGGCAGGCAATATCCGAGATGATCAATGAAGGCATGCTCTACCGAAAACAGGGGAAAGGAACCTTTGTGTCGAAACGAAAGATCAATCAGGGATTAACGCGCATTATCAATTTTACCAGGACGGTTTTGGATTTGGGGATGAAACCGTCGACAAGGGTTTTGGGAAATGAAGTCCTTCCTGCTGATTTTCAGATTGCTAAAATCCTCGATATCTCTATCACCAACCAGATACTGAAATTGCGTTTGTTGGGAGTGGGGGACGGAGAGCCTCTGGTCTCCTACGAATCATCCTTCCCTCTCGCCATTGGCAAGAAAATGGCGAGAGAGGCAATCAAAAGAGAAAAAAAGGGCATCTCTTTCTCCACCTATGATCTGTATGGAGAGTCTGTAGGCCTCTTCCCCGGGATGGTAAACCAGACGTTTGAGGCAACCGTGGCAGATGAAAGCCTTGCCTCTCTGATGCATGTGGAAAAAGGGGGTGCCATTTTTATGATAACCTCCGTATTTTTCACGACGGATCATCGCCCCTTGGAGTTCAGAAAGGCGATGTACCGGGGGGACAGATACAAATTCTATATCACACGGGAATTATCCCTGCCGGAAATGAAGAGAGATGGGTACCGGCGCCCTTACGAAGGGGAAAAATAGATGAATAAAAGACAGTTGCGCATTCTTTGCCCTAACGGACATCTTGGTTTTGCACCAACAAAAGAAGACAGTTTCTGGATCGGGGCAGAAACCAAACCGGACTACTACTGTTGTGACTCAGGAAGTGATGACATCGGTCCCGGACCTCTTGGAAGCGATACGAGTGTCAGCCCCTACGAATGGCAGAAGCACGACCTTGAATTGATGCTTATCGCTGCAAGAAAACAGGGGGTCCCCATGATGATCGGGTCGAGCGGCGATACGGGAACCAACAGCAGGGTGGACATGTATGTTGAAATGATTAAGGCATTGTCCAAAAAACATCATCTTGCTCCTTTTAAGCTGGTCTATTTCTATTCCGAGCTCGATAAGGAATGGGTCAGGAGGAAAATGGAGCAAGGAATTGTCATTGAAGGTCTGGATGCCAGAGAGAACCTGGCACCCGAAGAGCTTGAACGAACGGATAGGATCGTTGCCATGGCGGGTGTGCATCCTTTTGTGAGGGCACTTGAAATGGGGGCCGATGTGATCATCGGTGGCAGAAGTAGTGATGCTGCGATTTTTGCGGCGGCTGCCATCTATGAAGGGTTCCCGGAAAGTCATTCTTATTATATCGGTAAGGTTCTCGAATGCGCCTCATTCTGTGCAGAACCTTACATGGCTAAAGAGACCGTGATCGGGACAATTACGCATAAGGATGTGAAGGTGACTGCAATGCATCCAGATCAGCGCTGTACGATTGCATCCGTTGCCGGTCATGCGATGTATGAACGTTCCAATCCATTCTATGAATATTTTGCAGGCGGGATGCTCGATATGACCCACTGCAACTATGAGCAGGTCGATGAAAAAACGACGCGGATCACCGGACAGAAGTTTATACACAGTCAGGGAAAGATAAAGGTGAAGCTCGAAGGGTCGGGGAAAGTCGGGGAGCGTTATATCGGTATTGTTGGGATTAGAGACCCCTACACCATTCTAAATATTGATAAAGTGATTCAATGGGCTCAAAGTCAAGTGGAGGAGAGATTTTCAAATAAAGGTTATCAGTTATATTATAAGATTTATGGGAAAAATGCGATCATGGGCGAGATGGAGCCTGTCAAAGAAATTAAATCGCATGAACTCTGTATCATCGTTGAAGGGGTAGCGCCAACAAAGGAGATGGCTGAAGAGGTGACGTTGATCGGGTCTAGGCAAATTTTTTATGCGAGGCTCCCTGAAGTGAAAGGAACGGCAGGCACTGCTGCTTTTGTAATAGACGGGGTGTTGCCTGCGCCCCCCGCTTACAGGTGGACGATGAACCATGTCATTCCCGTGGACGATCCGATGGAGCTTTTCAAAATCCACGAAATACCCGTTGGGTAAATGGAAGGGCGTACAATGAAAACAAAAAAATTAGTTGAGCTTGCCAAAACCATCCGAAGCAAAAACGCCGGAACAGACAAGATTACCTTTGATATTATTTTCAGAGAAAAAGAAAGTTATGAGTTAATGAAAAAAAGCAAGGCCTTGACCAGCAGGACGATAGCGAAATTATTTAACATCCCGGAAGAGCGGATAAGCGATTTCGTAGAATTCGACCCTGCCTATGCAATAAAATTTACTATCTATCGGAGTATACCAAGCGGAAGTGCTGGTGAAAGCGATATCTTCGGTTGTCAGCAATATCCTCCTCTGCTGGACATCGAGATTCCAGTGGAGCAGTAAACCCCGTTAGAAATTCCAGCGGGGCATTATTTCTAACGGGGTAAAACAGCTTTATGTGACAGGGGTGAGGAGCATCGGTTACACATTAATTTAAAAATTTTAGGAAGGAGGAAGAAGATGAAAAAGTCAATGATTCTATTGGTCCTGTTGTTGCTGGTTTTTATCCCTTCTTTCAACGTTTACTCCCAGGATAAGACCCTGGTCGTGGGAATCATGAGCAGCGTGCTTACTCTGGATCCTGCGAATCACAGGGACAGGCCCACGGAGACGGTGGTCCGGAATATGTTTGACGGCCTGGTCACCCGGACACCTGATGGCAAGATCGTATCGGAGATTGCGGAATCATGGAAAAACCCCAGCCCGACGGTCTGGGAATTCAAGATCAGAAGGGGTATCACCTTCCATAACGGGGACCCTCTGACAGCGGATGATGTAAAATTCACTTTTGATAGGATTATCACAGAGAATGCCATTGATGGTAAGACAGCCATGAGGAAAGGGTTGATCGACCCGCTTCAGAAGGTAGAGAAAATCGATGATCATAACGTCAGATTTCATTTGAGCTCCCCATGGCCTATCTTGCTGGCTATGCTTCCCCATCAGCAGATTATACCCAAGAAATACCTGGAAAGTGTCGGAACAAAGGGATTCCTTGCCAAGCCAATCGGGGCAGGACCTTTTAAATTCGTGGAAGCAAAACTGGACGAACGAATTGTAATGGAACGATATGATAAGTATTACGGTGGCTCTCCGGAGATCTCGCCCGTGGGACCTCCTCCCTTAAAAAGGGTGATTTTTGAGGTGATCCCGGAAACAGCGACCAGGATTACTGCGCTTCAAGCCGGCAAAGCTCATATCATCCAGGGTGTGCCACCCCACATGGTAGAGACACTTAAGAGGGACCCTAACGTCGTGGTGAAGACAGCCCTCGGCACAAGGGTTCACATGTTTGAAATGAATGTTAACCAGCCTCCCTTCAATGATGCCCGGGTAAGAAGAGCGATGAACCACGCTTTGAACATGGATATCATTGTTGAGAAAATCTTAAGCGGGCTTGCAAAGAGGATGGCCGGTGCGATTCTCCCCCATGGGTTATATCTGAATACTAATCTTATTCCGCATAAATATGACCCGGCCCTCAGCAAGAAGCTTCTTGCGGAAGCCGGCCATTCAAAGGGATTTCCTCTGGTTATTGATACCATCGATACCTATAAGGAAATCGCTGAGGTGGCCGCCCAACAATTCAGAGCCATCGGGATAGAGGCCTCCGCTCGAATATGGGATTGGGGTGTGCTCAGGCCACTCGCATTAAACGGCGAGAGAAAGATGGTCTTCCAGAGTTGGGGGAATTCAACCCTCCATCCTTATGATTTATTGAACCCAAAACTGATGAGCAAGGATAGAGGCAATTACTCACAGTATGCGAATCCAGAGCTTGACGACCTGTTAAAAAAAGGCGGAATCGAGACCAACCCGGACAGAGCGAAGGATATTTATTTAAAGGCTCAGGAAATCATCTATAACGATGCGCCATGGGTATTCGGATATGTTCCCATGGAGATTGAAGCCTGTTCCAAAAATGTTGAGAATTGGGTGCCAAGCTCTGACAGCCGGATCAACCTTCACCGCGTCGGACTGAAATAGTTTATACCCAAATGGAGTTAAAATTTTCGGCAAAATCCCCTCTCACTCCCCTTTGCCAAAGGGGAGAACCCATTGTCATCCCCCTTTAATAAAGGGGGATTGAGGGGGATTTTAACAGAGCGACCAATATGCTCTGTAGGGGCCTCATTGTTGGAATAAATTTAAATCAAGGAATTTCTTTTCGCTCAATTGGGGTTATAGTGAAATAAAGATGAGATGGGTCAAGATCATTGAAAGGATTCTTGCAACCATCCCC
Organism: Thermodesulfobacteriota bacterium; assembly: GCA_030024065.1. The sequence goes on along the minus strand of JASEIE010000072.1, from coordinate 6,429 downwards.
GTGATGTTGGGCGTGGCGATCATGGTATTTGCCTTTATGCGGCTCACGCCAGGAGATCCGGTCGATCTGATGATGGGGGAAGCAGGGGTTGTCTCCAAGGAAGAGATCAGAGCCATCCGCGAACAATTCAAGCTTGACCAGCCCCTGCCCAAACAGCTTTTATTCTACCTGTCAGGGCTTGTAAGAGGTGATCTGGGGACCTCCTTTAAAAAGAAAGAACCTGTATGGAATCTCATCCGGGACAGGTTCCCAGCTACAGTGGAACTTGCACTATGGTCGCTCCTCTTCGGGTTGGCCATCGGAATACCCATCGGGATATGGTCTGCCGTGAAACAGGGTTCAGCCCTCGACCGGATCAGCATGTTTGGGGCCTTTTTCGGGATATCCATGCCGCCTTTCTGGCTGGGGTTAATCCTGATTATCTTCTTTTCTGCCTACCTTGGATGGCTTCCTGTGTCAGGCAGAATTGCCTATGGATTCGAACCAAAATTTATTACAGGCATGTATGCGATCGACAGTTTTCTTACGGGTCGGGTCGCTTCTTTTGTCTCCTCTCTGGAACATCTTCTTCTTCCTTCTTTCACCCTTGGGCTTGCCCTCGCATCTATCGTTGCGAGGGTGATGAGGTCAAGCATGCTGGAGGTGATGAGGCAGGACTATGTGACCCTCGCACGGGCAAAAGGTAACCGTGAATTCAGAGTCATTAGCAAACATGCCCTGAGAAATGCCCTGATTCCCACTGTGACCGTAGTCGGAATTCAAATAGGTGTATTGCTCGGAGGCAATATGATCGTTGAGACAGTATTCGGCTGGCCAGGAATCGGAAGGCTCGCCGTGGATGCCATCTTTGCCCGGGATTATCCTCTGGTTCAGGGGGTCGTCATCATTTATTCTTTGACCTATGTCATGGCAAACCTGATGGTGGACATTCTGTATACATTTATTAATCCCAAAATGACCCTGTGAGGGAAATCCCGATTCAACCGCAGGCAATTGATGAAGCATAGGATCTACTTTTTAAAAATCAGATGCCGTTTATTCTTCCAAAACCAATGGGATATTCTCCTCAGGCTGGTTGCGCATCGAACTGCACTCCTGGGCGGGATCATCGTCGGTCTCTTCATCCTTCTGGCAACGATTGATTCCTGGATCGTGCCTCACAATCCCTTAGAAGGAGACCTCTTCAAAAGGCTGTTACCACCCTTCTGGGTTTCCGGTGATACCACCTATTTATTTGGAGGAGATGAACTCGGGAGGGATATCTTTTCAAGGATTATTGCGGGCGCCAAAATTTCCATCAATGTTGGGTTTCTCTCCGTAGCCGTATCTATCCTGGTAGGAACCATGATTGGCGCTTTTGCTGGTTTTTACAGAGGATGGTTCGATGAACTGATTTCCCGATTTGCAGAGATTCTTCTGGCCTTCCCCTTCCTGATATTTGCCATCGGGGTCATGGCTATGATGGGACCCGGGTTCTGGAATTTGATTTTCGCCCTTACCTTCAAAGGATGGGTAGAGTTTTTTAGATTGATTCGCGGAGAGGTCATGTCTGAAACCACAAAGGAATATGTTGAAGCAGCCAGAGCAGCCGGTCAGAAAAATAGGGTGATTATCATGAGGGAGATTTTGCCCAATGTCATCCATTCGCTGATTGTCCTGGGAACATTGAGGGTGGGATATATGATCATCATGGAGGCCTCATTGAGTTTCCTGGGGCTCGGAATTCAACCTCCCACACCCGCCTGGGGATCCATGGTCAATTCAGGCCGCCCTTACATGTTGAATGCCTGGTGGATATCTACCTTTCCGGGGCTGGCTATTTTGACTCTTGTTTTAAGCATCAATCTATTGGGTGAAGGGTTACGAGACATCCTCGATCCCCGCCTCAAGGTCGATTGAGATATCATGGAGCAGGACTTCTGCCTCGACATTAAAAATCTGACTACGATTTTCAAGACCCGGAAGGGAATGGTCAGGGCTGTCAATGACCTGAGCCTGAGGGTGGGCAAGGGAGAACTGTTAGGCATTGTTGGCGAGTCGGGATCCGGTAAAAGTGTTACCCTTCTTTCCATTCTGAGATTAATCCCCTATCCGGGAAAGATCATCAGTGGGAGTATTTTGTTTGAAGGAAATGATCTGCTTAAAATACATGCCTCCAATATCAGAAAGATACGGGGAATGAAAATCTCCATGGTCTTCCAGGATCCGATGACAACCCTGAACCCGGTTTTCAAAGTGGGCGAGCAAATCAGAGAATCACTGGCGATCCACAGTTTTATTCAACCCATCAATGGGAAAAAACTCCTCGGTTATTTTTTTGATAGCCACAGGAGAAAGGAGGAATACAGGCGGGTCATTGAGTTGATGGAACAGGTAGGCATTTCAATGCCTGAATCCCGGTACTTTGAGTACCCCCATCAATTCAGCGGTGGAATGCAGCAGAGGGCACTGATTGCGATTGCACTGTCCTGTAACCCATCCTTGATCCTGGCGGATGAACCAACCACAGCGCTCGATGTCACCATACAGGCTCAAATCCTGGAACTGCTGAACAAGATTAATAAAGAAAGAAATACCAGTATGATCCTCGTCACGCACAACTTGGGAGTGGCAAACGAGTTCTGCCAAAGGATTGCCGTCATGTATGCCGGTAGGATCGTGGAAGTCGGGAGCGTTGATTCGATCGTGCAAACCCCCCTTCATCCTTATGCAAAGGGATTGCTCAATTCCATCCCCAGAATTACCAAGACATTGCAGCGGATCGAGCCCATTCCGGGCAATGTCCCTGATCTGATCGACTTAGCCGAGGGTTGTGCCTTCAAACCCCGATGCCAATATGCACAAAATCATTGCAATGAATCGGCTGAATTGAAGGACATGGGCGAAGGTCATTTTGTCAGGTGTCTCCTTTATAATAAATGATGGAAACGTTGATCAGCGCAAGGGATGTTAAAAAATATTTTTTAATCCGGAGCTCTTTGCTCGCAAAGATCCTTGCGGGAAAGAAAGATGTTTTTATCAAGGCAGTGGACGGTGTTGACTTGGATATTCAAAAAGGAGAGACCATTGGCCTGGTCGGAGAATCCGGGTGCGGAAAAACAACTCTGGGACGGATGTTTGTGAAACTGCACGAACCTACGGAAGGGAAGATACTCTTTGAGGGCAAAAAAATAACAACCGAGGGTGATGGAATTTTAAAATTTCGAAGACGGGTTCAAATCATCTTCCAAAACCCTTATGCCTCGCTGAACCCGAGAAAAACCGTCAGGGAGATTCTTTCTGTTCCTTTGAAAAATAGAGGTGTGAACGATCCATTCGAGAGAGAAGAGGAAATTTTTTCTCTTCTGAAAAAAGTGGGGTTGAATGAGAGGCATATTGATAACTATCCACATCAGTTCAGCGGCGGCCAAAGGCAAAGAATCAGTATTGCCAGGGCCCTTGCCATGAAACCCATCTTCGTTGTTGCCGATGAACCGGTTTCTTCCCTCGATGTTTCGATTCAAGCTCAGATCATCAATCTTCTCAATGAACTGAAGGAAGAACTTAATCTGACCTATCTTTTCATCGCCCATGATTTGAGTGTCATCTTTTACATGAGTGACAGGGTCGGGGTGATGTACCTGGGTAAGATCGTGGAGATGGCAAAAACCCGCGAAATATTCGAAAATCCCCTTCATCCGTACACACGGGCTCTTCTCTCTGCCATTCCCGTGGTCGAAAAAGCGGAAAGGCGGCCTCGGATCATCCTTGAGGGCACCCCTCCCAGTCCGATCAATCCGCCTGCTGGCTGTCGATTCCACACCCGATGTTTTTTGAAAAAGGGGAAAATTTGTGAAATAGAGGAGCCTGAGTATAGGTCCGACAAGGATGGCCATCAGGTGGCATGCCATCTGTATTAAGGCTGATTTCAGAATGCGCCTGCCTGCGGTAGGCAGGGACTGCGGAATGCGGAGTTAAAACATTGATCGTCGAGTTATCTGGAAGTCATTATGAAATGGGCCGGCAGCACGGGACGAAATTGCTCCAGTATAGGCCGGCTCTCCTGGGTCTGATGGAAGGCGTTCATAAAAAGGCAATGGTCTGTCTACAGCAGGGCATCGGCGAAACAATTGACTCTGTTCGCGACGTCCTGTCTGTCCATTCTCCTCAGACCCTTGATATGATTTCCGGCATTGCCGATGGTTTTGAGGTGTCATCCTGGGACATACTGTCGATGATGATGGGCTCTTATGTCGAGGACCGATTCGCTCTTTCATCAGGGCTGAAATGCCAGGACGCCGGATGCACGAGTTGGGCTGTCTCAACAAAAAAAGTTCAGGAGGATAGAGTCATTTTAGCTAAAAACAGGGACTACCTAATTTCTCACAGACCGCTGCAGGTCATCTTCAGATGCAGCCCTGAAAGGGGGTACAAATATCTTTCTGTCAATAGCCTCGGAGCCTGCAATGTTTTTTCAAGCGGAATGAATTCGGAAGGATTGACGATAGCCGATACAAGGGTCCCATCCATGGATGTTGGTCCGGGGCTACCTCGTTTTTCTTTAATGATGCACATCCTGGAAAATTTCAGTTCTGTTAAAGAGGCCATTGATTACCTGAGATCCGTTCCGCGAATGGGTGGAGGAAACCTGATTTTTGCTGACGCGAAAGGCGCCATCGGAAGGGCAGAAATTGGATATGAGGGCCTTGGCCTATCGCAAGAGAGCGCCGGTTTCCTTGTATGCACAAACCATTTTGGAGACCCTTCCATGAAAGGGAAATACAGGAGAAGAGGAGAGGCCGAGGAGAAGCATTCAATAGGGAGATTTCAGGAAGTTTCTAAAACCCTGTTCAATTCGGGAAAAGATATGGACCCAAATCAAGCAATCGATCTCATGTCCTTCCATGGCGAAACGTTTGCCGTCTGCAATCATGGATTTACTTCCAGAGAGGAGGAGATAGCGACGATATCCTCCGCCATCTTCCTCCCTGTAAAAAGAGGTTTTTACTATTGCGAGGGGTTCCCATGCTCAACACCCTACCACTGGATCTCCTTTTCCTGACGGCAGAGACCGGCCTGTCATGCGAGAACCCGGAAGAGAAAGAATGAGACCGGACCAGAAGCAATGGGATGAGAGATTCAGGGGAAAGGAATTTGCCTTTGGCAAAGAGCCCAACTCCTTTCTTAAAAAACATATTCGCTTTCTTCCAAGGGGAAAGGCTCTCGATATTGCCTCCGGTGAAGGACGGAATGCGGTCTTCCTTGCCCGGCGCGGATTAGATGTGGATGCCGTTGATATATCGAAATTGGGTTTGAGAAAAGCCCGCCGATTTGCTCGAGAGACAGGCGTCACGATTCACACCCTTCTCGTTGACCTCGACAACTTTCGAATTGAAAAAGAAAGATATGACCTCATTGCCAATTTTTACTTTCTCAAAAGAAGCCTTATCCCACAGATTAAAAGGGGCCTGAAGAGAGGAGGCAGGGTCATCTTTGAAACCTACACCCTTGAGCAGAGGATGCTCGGCACCGGAGGCCCGAGACACGCCAGATATTTCTTAAAGCCCAATGAGCTTCTCCGACTTTTCAAAGACTTCCGGATTCTATTCTGCCGTGAAGGGATCTTCAAGGAAGGTGGAAGGAGGAAGGCAGTGGCCAGCTTGATTGCTGAAAAGACCTGACTTCGCAAAGGGCAGAGGGCATAGAGTAAAAAACTTTAAATAATTGTAACAATTTAGTACTACTACGACAATTCACAAAATCCCCCACTATCCCCCTCGGTTGCGAGTCGAACCGACTTTTCCAAAGGGGGAAACCCAAATTCCCCTCCCTTTGGTCTCCGACCCAGAGCGCCTGCCTGCCGGTAGGCAGGGGAGGGAGGAAGGATTTGGTTTCCAGTGTCCATACAATTATGGACTGATTAATAATCGTAGGGAGGGGGTTTTTCTACAGGCTCGTTAGCCTTACAAAACAGATATGGACAGCTCCCACGTTGTCAGTCTATAATTCAGATAGACATCAATATGCCGACAATCAAAAATATTTCAGGGCCATACCGGTTTTTCTTTTATAGCTTCGATTGTAACGAGCAAATGCATGTGCATGTTCAGAGAGAAAGGATGATCTGCAAATTCTGGATGCAACCCGTTGTATTGGCAAGGAATCAGGGTTTTGCCCCGAAAGAGCTCAGTACCATACGGGAAATAATCTTAAAGAACAGGAACAAAATAATGGAGGCATGGTATGAACACTGCGGTAAAAATACAAGAAGTGAGAATTAAGGATATAAGCGTTACCGAAGACACGATTACGGCTCAACTCATGGATGGACGGATAATCAGCGTTCCGCTTGCCTGGTCATGGCGATTGTCGGAGGCGACGCCCAAACAGCGCGCAAATTGGAGAATTATTGGAGACGGTCATGGGGTGCATTGGCCTGACATCGATGAG